>NZ_PIGG01000073.1 GCF_002924445.1 Minwuia thermotolerans | reverse complement strand
GGCATCCGGTTCAGCGCGCGGCCAGCCGGTCGTCCATTTGCTGCAGCAGGGCGGACATGCGCTTGTCCGCCCGGCCCGGATGCTTCGCCTCGCGGATGGCGTCCAGGTTCGCCGTGGCGTCGCCGACCACGACAACGCCGACCATGCCCATGCCGTAGTGGGGCAGGCACTTGTAGCCGTAGACACCCTCCTCGGTGAAGGTCACGGTGACCGGCTTGTTCATCCGGCCCTTGAAAGCCTCGGCATTGGCGGGAAGCATGGACCTGATGGTTTCCGCGTTGTGGCCCTTGTCGGTGGGCAGGAAGGTCACGGTATCGCCTGGCTGGACCTCCAGATAGGCGGGCTCGAAGACCATCATGCCGTCCGCGCCGCGGTTCAGCATCTTGACCTCGAAGTCGGCGGCCGCGGCGGGCTGTACGGCGGCGGCGAGGAGACCGCCCAGCATGGCGGCGGCGATCAGGGTGCGTTTCATCTCGGGGTTCCTTTCGTCAATTGTCTTCGGGAAAAGGGGCGGCGGTCCCGCGGGAGCGAGGGGGAGGAAGTGCGGAACCGCCGGAGCGTCAGTCGTCAGCAACCCCCGACCGCGATCATGCTGGCGGCGCCGGGAAGAGCATTACGTAACGTGCTCATTTGGGTTCTCCTTGACGCCTGCGGTTGTTGGCGACGGACAAAACCTAAACGGCGTCTCGGCGCGTTGATTTGCGCTGCAGCAATTTCGAACCGGATTGTCGAGATCGACAGAGCAATCCGGGAATCCGGGCAATGAGGCAGGGTGGCGGGCTGGGGCGGCGCTGCACGCTGTCTGCAGGACGTCGTCGACCGTGCTCGGTCCGGTCGCTCCCGACATCGGACCAGAAGGCAGGCAGGCGAGCGGTTCACTCAGACCTCGTCCGACCGTTCCAGTCTGTCATTGATCAACGCGATCCGGCGGACAACGTCTTCAAGTGACGATTGCGCAAGGCTCATGATCTTTTCGTCTTCCGCGGCGATCAGAACGGATTCAAGCCGTTCGCTGAACCGCTCCAGCCGGGCCTGCGCTGTGGTCATAATGCCAGCGGCGCTGTTCGGAACCGGCGGCATGTCATCCGGCGAACTTTTCACCTCGTCCACCGCGGCGCGCGTCTTCGCCTTTTCCGCCATGCGCCGCACGTCATCGGCGGATCCCGCGGCGCCCAAGTCGTCCAGACGATCGGCCATAGCGGCGAACATCTCCGCGATCTCCGCTTCTTCCTCAACGATCAGCCGCGCAAGGGCCGCCTCTGTTTGGATATCGTCGAGTTCAGGGGTGCTTCGATGGCGTCCTTCGGCGCGATACGCAATCCGGCGCTGCGTGCGCAGTTTCGCTGCGTGCCGCAGTTCTTCCCGGGCCAGCATCTCGGCTTCGGCGGCAATCTTGCGGTCTTCGGCCCAGGCGCTCACATAGGCGTAGAAGGCGAAGGCCCGCTCCTCGTTGTCGACAGCGATGGCGAAGGCGCGATAGGGCGTCAGCAGGGCGCTGCCGGCCACCTCGTCCCAGCTTTCGGCGAGATCGGAAGGCAGGCGCCAGAAGAAGGACTCCGCCGCCGGCACGGGCTGGCCGAGATTGTCGGCCCAGCGCGAGACGTCGACGATATGGTGCTCCTCTTCGCCCGCCATGCCCTCGAACGCTTCGGCCGTCTCCGGCTCGCCACGGCGGCGAAATTCCTCCGCCAACCAGCGATAGCGTCTTTCGGCTTCATGTTCGAGCGCATTGGCGATGCCGACCAGTTCAGCCAGTGTAGCGACGCCGGTGTCCGGCGATTTGCTTAGCCTCGGCATGATCGAGCCCTTCCTGTTGCCGTTCTTCGAGGACCTGCCGGCACCCTCGCGCCACAACGCCCTCGGAAAACCTTCCCCCGGACTATTGCCCGTCGATTTGCGCCAGCGCAAATGGCGTCGGCGTCGGGGGATCGAAGGTTGCGTAACGATGACCGATCCGAGAGCATGAGGTGCTATGTTGCGTAGGGGCAGAGATCGAAACGATCCGGCCCGCTGGTTCAAGGGAATGCGGGCGAGTCTTCTGGCCTGCTTCGCCATTCTCCTTCTGGCGTCGTCCGCGACTGCGCAGACGACATCGCGCCTCGTCGGCTATCTCGACACGGTCGATCCCGCTTCCGTCGTGCCCGGCGCCGACCAGTTCGGCGCCCCGGAAGGCGCACCGCCTCTTGTTCCTGTACTGCGTGAGGGAGAAGTCGCCGGCTACGCCTATCTGACGTCGGATGTGGTCAACACCGCCGGTTATTCGGGGAAGTACATCGACGTTCTTGTCGGGCTCGATACCGACGGCACGATCGTCGGCGCACAACTCCTGGAGCACCACGAACCCATCGTGCTGATCGGCATTCCCGAGGCCAGGATCGAGACCTACATGTCCGAACTGGTCGGCTTCAATCCGCTGAAGGCCGCCGCGGCCGGCGAGGAGCCGCCGGACGTGGATATCGTCTCAGGCGCCACCGTCACCGTACTCGTTATCGGCGACAGCATCCTGCGCTCGGCCGCACGGATGGGCCGGCGCATTGCAGGTAGCCCAGATCCCGCGGACACCACGCGCCGCATAGTCGACCCCGACGCGGGCGAGGTGACGGACTGGTTGACGCTGCTCGGCAACGGGGCGATCCGGCGGCTCAGCATCTCCGTCGAGGACGTCAACCGGGCCTTCGAACAATCCGGCGGCGCGCGGGCGGCCGAGCGGCCCGAGAAGGGGCCGCCGGACGCTGTCTTCGCCGAAATCTATGTCGCCCTGGTCTCCCATCCTGCGATCGGCCGGTCGCTGCTGGGGGATGCCGGATTCGAACGGCTGCAGGGGCGGCTTGACGAGGACCAGTCGGCGATCCTGGTGATGGGCGAAGGCCGCTATTCCTTCAAGGGCTCCGGCTATGTCCGTGGCGGCATCTTCGACCGCATCCAGCTCACTCAGGGCGCGGAGAGCATCCGCTTCCGCGACAAGCAGCACGAGCGGATCGCGGACCTCGCGCCGGGCGACGCACCGTCGTTCAACGAAATCGCGCTGTTCCGCATTCCGGAGGATGCCCGTATACGGCCGGCCGAGACGTGGAGCCTGCACCTTCTGGTCCAGCGGGCCATCGGCGCTCTCGACAAGGCTTTTGTGACATTCGCGCTGGACTACCGGCTGCCGGCCCCCTACGCGCAGACGATCCGCAAGGCCACGCCCCCGCCTGATGGCCGGGGCGCGACAACCGAAGCCCCCGTGGCGCCGGCGCTGGACGAGAGCCCCGGTCAGGCCGAGACGCCGCTCTGGCAGCGCATCTGGCGCTCCAAGGTCGCCTCGATCTCCGTGCTCGTGGCCATGCTGGCGGCGCTGACCGCCATCTTCTTCTTCCAGGACATCCTGGTGAAGCGGCCAAAGCTGTTCGATCGGATCCGGCTGGTCTATCTCGGCGTCACCCTGGTCTGGCTCGGATGGGTCGCCAAGGCCCAGCTTTCGGTCGTCAACGTTCTGGCCTTTGCACAGGCGCTGCGCACCGATTTCCAGTGGTCCTATTTCCTCGCCGACCCGCTGATCTTCATCCTCTGGTTCTCGGTCGCGGCGGCGTTGCTGTTCTGGGGGCGCGGGCCGTTCTGCGGCTGGCTCTGCCCCTTCGGCGCGCTGCAGGAGCTGGCCAACCGGGCCGGGCGGCTGCTCAGGATCCCGCAGGTCAAGGTGCCGTGGGCGCTGCACGAGCGGCTCTGGCCGATCAAGTACATCATCTTCCTGGTGCTGTTCGGCGTTTCGCTGACGTCGCTCGCGCTCGCCGAGCAGCTGTCCGAGATCGAGCCCTTCAAGACCGCGATCATCCTGCGGTTCCTGCGGGACTGGTGGTTCGTGCTCTTCGCCGTGTCGCTGCTGGTGGCGGGCCTGTTCATCGAACGCTTCTTCTGCCGCTATCTCTGCCCGCTCGGCGCTGCGCTGGCCATTCCGGGACGGCTCAGGATGTTCGACTGGCTGAAACGCTACCGCGATTGCGGCAACCCCTGCATGCGCTGCCACAACGAATGCCCGGTCGGCGCGATCCATCCGGAGGGGCACATCAATCCGAACGAGTGCATCTCCTGTCTGCACTGCCAGGTGCTCTATCACCACGACCACAAGTGTCCGGTGATGATCCAGAAGCGCCTGAAGCGCGAGAAGCGGGCCGCCATGGCCTCGCCGAGCATGCGAGGCGCCGCCGCGGCGCCGCCGCGCACCGCTCCCACCCCCCAGGAAGGAGACTGAAAGATGAAACGGACGGAACAGGACGGGAAGGGCCTAAGCAGGCGCGATCTGCTGGGCGGAACGGCTTCGGCCGCGACCCTGGCCGGGCTGGCCGGCACCGCCGGTTTCGCCGGCGGCATGACCCTGACGTCGCGCGCGGCGCAGGCCGCCGCCGGCAAGGCGAGCGTCGGACCGGGCGAACTGGACGAGTACTATGTCTTCTTCTCCAGCGGCCAGACCGGCGAGATGCGGATCGTCGGCCTGCCTTCGATGCGCGAGCTGATGCGTGTGCCGGTCTTCAACCGCTGCAGCGCCACCGGCTGGGGCGACACCAACGAAAGCCGCAAGATCCTGACCGAGGGCTTGCTGCCGGAGACCCGCGAGTTCCTGAAGGACAAGGGCGGCGTCTACCTCAACGGCGATCTCCACCACCCGCACATGTCCTTCACGGACGGGACCTACGATGGCCGCTACGTCTTCATGAACGACAAGGCCAATTCGCGCGTGGCCCGCGTCCGCTGCGACGTCATGAAGTGCGACAAGATCATCGAGATCCCGAACATGGAAGCGGTGCACGGCCTGAGGGTGCAGAAGTTCCCGAAGACCGGCTACGTCTTCGCCAATGGCGAAGATCGCCTGCCGCTGCCGAATGACGGCTCCATCCTGGACGAGCCGGAAAAGTACCATGGCATCTTCACAGCCATCGACGGCGACACCATGGAGATCGCCTGGCAGGTGATGGTCGACGGCAACCTCGACAACGTCGATGCCGACTACCAGGGCAAGTACTGCTTCTCGACCTGCTACAACTCCGAGGGCGGCACCAATCTCGGCGAGATGATGGCCGCCGAGCAGGACTGGATCGTGGTCTTCAACATCGCCCGCATCGAGGAGGCGGTACGCAACGGCGACTTCACCGAGCACAAGGGCGTGCCCGTGATCGACGGCCGTCACGGCTCCCGCTACACGCGCTACATCCCCGTCCCGAACAGCCCGCACGGCATCAACACGGCGCCGGATGGGATCCATGTGGTCGCCAATGGCAAGCTGTCGCCTACGGTTACCGTGTTCGACGTTCGCCGTTTCGACGATCTGTTCGATGACAAGATCAAGCCGAGGGATGCTGTGGTCGCAGAGCCGGAACTTGGTCTCGGCCCGCTGCACACGGCCTTCGACGGACGCGGCAACGCGTACACGACGCTGTTCATCGACAGCCAGGTCTGCAAGTGGGACATGGCCAAGGCCATTCGCCGCTTCCAGGGCGAGGACGTCGATCCGATCCTCCAGAAACTGGATGTCCACTACCAGCCCGGCCACAACCATACCTCCATGGGCCAGACCAAGGAGGCGGACGGCAAATGGCTGATTTCGCTGAACAAGTTCTCCAAGGACCGGTTCCTCAACGTCGGCCCCCTCAAGCCGGAGAACGATCAGCTGATCGACATTTCCGGCGACGAGATGAAGCTGGTGCATGACGGGCCGAGCTTCGCCGAGCCGCACGACGCCACCATCGTCCACCGCTCCAAGGTCAACCCGGTGCATGTCTGGGACCGCAACGACCCCATGTTTGAGGACGCCAGGAAACAGGCCGCGGCCGACGGGGTCGATCTGGAGGACGCTGCCGACGTCATCCGCGACGGCAACAAGGTCCGCGTCTACATGTATTCGGTGGCGCCGTCGTTCAGCCTGGAGAAGTTCACGGTCAAGGAAGGCGACGAGGTCACGGTCTATGTCACCAACCTCGACGATATCGAGGATCTGACCCACGGCTTCGTGATGGTGAACCACGGTGTGTGCATGGAGGTGCCGCCGCAGGCGACGGCGTCCATCACCTTCACCGCAGGCCGGCCCGGTGTTCACTGGTTCTACTGCCAGTGGTTCTGCCACGCCCTCCACATGGAGATGAAGGGCCGGATGCTCGTCGAGCCGCGGGCGGCATAGGGTCGATGCGGCTGCTCGGGCGACATGCGGCCGGCTGGCCTGCGGCCCTGACGCTGGCGGTCGGGATGGCGTTCGCCGTCCCGGCCCCGGCGGCAGAGCAGGTCGTGGCTCCGGGTGACGACCTGGGCGTCCTCATCGAACAGGCGGCGGCCGGCGACGTGTTGAGTCTCGCCGCCGGCCGTCACGCCGGGCCGGTCGTCATCGACAAGAAGCTTTCCCTTCTGGGCCGTTCCGGCGCCGTGGTGGAAGGCGACGGCAAGGGGAGCGTCCTCACCGTGACCGCTCCGGGCGTCACCATCCGAGGGCTTACCATCCGGGGCTCCGGTGTGGACGTACCGGCCATGGATTCCGCCATCCTGGTCCGGCAGAGCGCACGCGGCGCGGTGATCGAGGACAATCGGCTGGAAGGCAACCTATTTGGTGTCTATCTGCATGGCGCGGCGAAGTCGGTCGTGCGGGCCAACACGATCGTCGGCCGCGACGACCTCAGGCTCTCGGAGTCCGGCAACGGGGTCTCGATATGGAATGCGCCCGGCGCGAAGGTCATCGGCAACAACATCCGCTACGGACGCGACGGGATCTTCGTCAACATCAGCAAGCGCAACGAGTTCCGCGACAACACCTTCGCCGACCTGCGCTTCGCCATTCATTACATGTACACCCACGACAGCAAAGTCATCGGCAACGTCTCGCGCGGCAATCATGTCGGCTGGGCACTGATGTTCTCCGATCGTCTGGAAATCCGAGACAATGTCAGCGTCGACGATCGAGATCACGGGCTGCTGCTCAACTACGTCAACAACTCCCAGATCACCGGTAACGTCGTGCGCGGCAGCAGAAACAAGTGCCTGTTCATTTACAACGCACACAAGAACCGGGTCGCCGGCAACCACTTCGAGAATTGTCCCATCGGCATCCATTTCACTGCCGGTTCTGAGCGGAACGACGTGTATGGCAACGCCTTCGTCGCCAACCGGACCCAGGTCAAGTATGTCGGCTCGCGCAATGTGGTCTGGAGCCATGAGGGCCGAGGCAACTACTGGAGCGACAACGCCGCGTTCGATCTGGACGGGGACGGTGTCGCCGACCGTCCCTACCGCCCCAACGACTTGGTCGACGACGTATTGTGGCGCTATCCGCAGGCGAAGCTGCTGCTCAACAGCCCCGCGATCGACCTGCTCCGCCTGGCGCAGTCACAGTTCCCCGGACTGCTACCGGGTGGCGTTGTGGACATGGCGCCGCTGATCGACCCGCCCGACATCGGAGGCTCCGAATGAACGCCGTCGTCGCCCTGGACGCCGTCTCCAAGAACTACGGCCCCGTTGCCGCGCTGGAGAGCGTCAGCCTGGACCTCGTCGCCGGCGAGACCGTGGCGCTGGCCGGTCACAACGGCGCCGGCAAGACCACCCTCATGAAGCTGGCGCTCGGCCTGGCACGGCCGAGTTCGGGCACGATCCGTGTCTTCGGCCAGGATCCGGCCGGGCGTCACGGGGCCCGTGCGCGGCGCCGCGTCGGCTTTCTGCCCGAAAGCGCCGCCTTCCACGGCGCCATGACCGGGCTCGAATTGCTCGCATTCTACGCTCGGTTGAAGCGTGCGCGCGTCGAACCGCTCGAGGAACTGCTGGAACGGGTTGGCCTCGACCATGCGGCCAACCGGCGCGTCGGCACCTATTCCAAGGGCATGCGCCAGCGACTGGCGCTGGCCCAGGCACTGATCGGTGAGCCAGGACTGCTGCTGCTCGACGAGCCGACTTCCGGCCTGGATCCTGATTCAAGAATGCAGGTCTACGACACGATCGACCGTCTGCGGGCCGAGGGCTCGACGATCCTGATATCGACCCACGCGCTGGCGGAGATCGAGAGTCATGCCGACCGGGTGGCCCTGCTTCATCGCGGCAAGCTACTTGCAGCGGGCGAACTACAGGCGCTGCGCCGCAAAGCTGCCCTACCGTCTCGCATAACCCTTGTGGTCAGGCCTTGCCACACCGAACGGGTGCTGTCGGCGCTCACTGTCCGCGCCGAGGTGCGGGCCCGGAGTGAAGAGCGGCTGGTACTCGCCGTGCCCCACGCCGACAAGATCGCCGCGTTGCGCGACATCGCCGGCCTGGGTGAGGCAGTGACCGACATCGAAATCACCGAGCCGGGGCTGGAAGCGCTCTATCACAGCCTGACGCGGGAGGACGGCCGATGACGCCGCTCGTCACCATCGCGGGTCAGGAGATCCGCGCCGGCATCCGTAATCGCTGGGTGCTGGCGATGACGCTCCTGCTGGCGGCGCTCGCCCTCAGCCTGGTGCTGGTTGGCAGCGCGCCGACGGGAGCGGTCGGGGCCTCCCCGCTCGCCGTCGTTATCGTCAGCCTGGCCAGTCTGACCATCTTTCTGGTGCCGCTTGTCGCGCTCATGCTCTCATTCGACGCCATCGTCGGGGAGGCCGAACGCGGCACATTACTGCTGCTGATGGCCTATCCGATCTCCCGCTGGCAAATCGTGGCCGGCAAGTTCGCCGGCCATGTCGTCATCCTGGCGCTGGCGACGACCGTCGGATACGGGGCCGCAGGCGTTGTCCTGTGGCTGAACGCGGGCGCGGAGGCCGGCGCGTGGGGCGCGTTCCTGGCCCTGATCGGCACCTCCATCCTGCTGGGCGCCGTGTTTGCCGCGCTTGGCGCACTTGCCAGTGTTCTGGTGCGAGAGCGAGCAACCGCGGCCGGGCTGGCGGTCGGCCTGTGGCTCGTGCTGGTGCTGCTCTACGACGCGGCTCTCTTGGGGCTGCTGGTGGCTGACCAGGGCCAGTACGTCACGGAAGCGCTGCTCGACACGTTGCTGCTGTTCAATCCGGCCGACGTCTACCGGCTGATCAACCTGGCCGGCCATGAGGCCGTTGCGCAAGTCGCCGGAATGACCCTCTCGGGCCATTCCCTTCTGGCGCTCTACGGCGTGCTGGCCGCCTGGGTGGCCGTCCCGCTGGGCCTCGCCATCCTGTTCTTCGAGAGGAAACAGCCGTGAAATCCTTCAGCTACTTGCCGTTTGTTCTGGCGGCGTTTCTCGTGCTGGCTGCCTGCGAGGAGGAATCAGGCGCGGCAAGCGCTGTCGCGCCGCAAGAGCCGGGGCCGGAGGATGTCGGCCACTACTGCGGCATGATCGTGGAGAATCATTCCGGGCCGAAGGGGCACATCTTCCTGTCCGATCAGACGGAGCCGCTCTGGTTCAGTTCGATCCGCGACACCCTGGCTTTCACGATGCTGCCCGAAGAGCCCGACAACATCGCCGCCATCTTCGTCAATGACATGGGCCAGGCGAAGAACTGGGACAACCCGGAGCCCGGCAGCTGGGTCGCCGCGCGCGAAGCGCACTACGTCATCGGCAGCGACGCGCGCGGCGGCATGGGCGGGCCGGCGATCGTGCCCTTCGGTGACCTGACTGCGGCGAAACGGTTTGTCGAAGAACGCGGCGGCAGCATCCTCGCGTTCGATGAAATCCGGCAGGAGATGGTGCTCGGTCCGGCTGACGAGGGCGTTAGCGAAACTTCTGAGACAGGCGGAGGCAGTCATGAACGGACACAGTAGCGCCCACTCGTCTCTCAGTCGTCGGCGTTTCATCGGCATTGCTGGCGCGGCCGCCGGCCTGAGCTTGCTGCCCGGTGGAGTCCCGGCCGCCCGGGCCCGGACCTTTCACTGGCGGGGCGTCGCGCTGGGAGCGGACGCTTCGATACAGATCATTCATTCTCACGCGCGCGAGGCGCGCCGGATCATCGATCTCGCAGTGGCTCAGATCGAACGGCTCGAGGCGATATTCAGTCTCTACCGGCCCGACTCAACGCTCCGGCGGCTGAATCGGGACGGTCGCCTTTCGGAACCGCCGATGGAACTTCGCGACTTACTGGCCAGGGCGGCGGTCGTGAGCGAGGTGAGCGGCGGCGTCTTCGACGTCACCGTGCAACCGCTTTGGGAACGGCTGGCTCGTCACTTCGCCGAGCAGCCGGATTCTGACACTCTGCCCGAGTTGGACGGGACATTGGCGCTCGTCGACTGGCGCGGTGTACGGATCGATGACCATGAGATCGTCTTTGACCGGTCAGGTATGGCGGTCACGCTGAACGGCATCGCGCAAGGCTATATCACCGACCGCGTGGCCGAGTTGCTGCACCGCAACGGCGTCGATCGCATTGCTCTCGATCTTGGTGAGACCCGAGCCATCGGACGCTCGGCCGATGGTGATCCGTGGCGGGTCGGCATCCCGGACCCGATGCGGCCCTCTCGACTGATCGGCCGGCTCGACGCGTCGGATCGGGCCATCGCGACCTCAGGCGGATACGGCCTGCTGTTCGACCGAGGCGGCCGGGTCAGCCATCTGATGAATCCCCGGAACGGTGAGACGGCGCCTGCCGACCGCAGCGTGACCGTGGTCGCCGGGGAGGCATGCCTGGCGGACGCCTGGTCGACCGCATTCGCATTGATGGAAACCGGCGCGGTCGGCGAGAAGGCTCGGGGTGCCGGACTGGAGGTCTATCTCGCCGGGGCGGAGGGCACCCTGTATCGGGTTGCCTGACCATCTGGGCTGCCCCGCCGAATTGGTCGACTCTGACAAGCCTTGCATACGCTTCGAACGACGATATGAACGTGCATAGCTGGCGAGCATGTCGTTCTTCCAGATGCTCTTCGTACATTGACAGTTTCTGGAGATTGCTCGCGTGACCGACCTGTTCACCCCATTTACTCTCAAGGACATAACGCTTCGCAACCGCATCGCGATGTCGCCGATGACGATGTACCGGTCGGTCGAAGGCCGGATGACGGATTTCCATGTGATGCTCATGGGATCGCGCGCGGCCGGCGGCTTCGGGCTGGTATTCCCCGAGCAGATCGCCATCACGCCGGACGGACGGACAAGCACGAGTTGCGCCGGCATCTATGACGATACGCAGATGGAGGGCTTGAGCCGCATCGCCGAGATCGTGAAGGACATGGGCGCGGTTCCGGCCATTCAGCTTGGACACACCGGCCGCAAGGGCAGCGAGAACAAGCCCTGGGAAGGCAAGATCCAGCTTCCGGCCGACGATCCGCATGGCTGGAAGGTGCGCGGCCCCTCGGCCATTCCCTATGGCGGCCGCTATACGCATCCCGTCCAGGAACTCAGCGTGGATGAGATCAGGGAGATTCATGGGGCCTACGCCGACGCCGCGCGCCGGGCCCTCGATTGCGGCTTCGAGTGGCTCGAGATGCATTTTGCGCACGGCTATCTGGGCGCCAGCTTCTTCTCCCCCCTGGCCAATCAGCGCACGGATGATTATGGCGGTAGCCTGGAGAACCGGCTCCGTTTTCATCGCGAGGCGCTGGATGCCGTCCGCGCGGTCTGGCCCGAGCGGCTTCCCCTCACGGTGCGGCTGGGCTCCGACGATTTCAACCGGGATGGCGTGAAGTTCGATGATGCGGTCTGGGCGATTTCGGCGTTGAAGGCGCACGGGCTGGATTTCGCGGATATCAGCCTGGGGCTGAATACCGATGCGATGCAGGATGTTCCCTTCGACGAGGTCGGCTTCATGGTCGAGCGGACCACGCGCGTGCGCCGGGAGGCCGGCATCCCGGTCGGAGTGAGCTGGAATCTGGGCATTCCGTCCGAGGCCAACCGGGTGATCGCCGAGGGGCTGATCGATGTCGTCTTCCTGGGCCGGCCTGCGTTGGCGAATCCGCACTGGCCCGTCATGGCGGCGCGGGAACTGGGACTTGAAGATCCCCTGACGCTCATGCCCGAGGACTGGTCCTGGTGGCTTCGCCGCAGACCGAAGCCCGAGGGCTCGCTGGGCTGGCCGCCCGTTTCCGGGAAGGTGCAGTAGGAGCTCTCCGTACAGCCGGTCGACCCGAAGAAGCGAGCAGTCCGGCCCTCACTTGATCTTAACCCTCGCCGGCGAAAGACGGTGCGATGGTGGATGCTGTCCGCCAGTGCGTCGAGTGTGCGGACGGGAGTCGTTCAGCTTCCCGCTCGGCCCCGCCTATTTCGCCAGCAGGTCGATCTCGTTGGACAGGGCGTCGGCCTTCGAGCGCAGGGTCTGCAGTTCCCGGCGGAGCTTCGCGGCCTCGCCTGCATTTCCGGATGCTTCGGCCGCCGCCGTGCGGAATTCGTTGTCCCGCAGTTCCCGGTCGAGCGCCGTGATCCGGTCGCGCATCGCCTGTTCCTTCTCCCGGGTGATGCGGTTCTGCTCGCGCGCCCGGGCGATGGCGCTCTCCTGGCGGGCCAGCTCCGCGTTCAGGGCGGCGATCTCCTGCTCCTGGAGTTCACGCTCCTCCTCCAGGGCTTCCCGGTCGCTCTGCAGGCCGATGCGGGCGTCCGTCGCCGCCTGCTGGCGCTGCTCGGCTTCCTGCACCCGCCGTTCGGGACCGCCCGAGACCGCGTCGGCCTTCTGCTGCTGATAGGTGGCGCAGCCGGTCCCCGCCAGGACGGGAATGGCAAGAACGGTGGCAAGCGTGATTGTGCGGAATGTCATTGGCGGCCTCATCCGATCCGTACGGCGCGGTCGATTTCCTCAAGCGCGTCGCGTTCGCGCTCCAGGGCCGCGATCTGCTGGTTCATGTCGCGGATCTCGGCCTCGAGCTGACGAGTGTCGCGGCCGACGCCCTCGAGTTGCTCGGCAACCTCGTAGTAATTGTCCCGCTCCTTCCGGAGTTGTGCGAGGGTGTCGTCCATCACGTCGATATTGCTCTGCAGGCGCTGACTTTCCTCCTCCAGCATCTCCTCGCGCACTTCGTTCTTCGCCACCTTGAGGCGGACATCCTGCAGCCGTTCCCGGTTCTCGGCCACGACCTTCTGCGAGGTCTCCACCAGCTTGCGCAGCTTGACGTTCTTTTCCTGGATTTCCTCGGTGACCAGGTCGATTTCGCGGACCTGCCGCCGGGCGGCCTCCTGGCGCTTCGCGACCAGATAGCCATCGACGGCGCCATAGGCGGCGCCGATGCCGGCCATCACCGCGCACTGGCCCATGTTGTCGCTGCCACCCAGCAGCGCGGCGGCGACGCACAGCCCGCCGAACAGCAGGGCGTTTGTGGCGGCGCCGCCGGCGACGGTCTCGTTGAAGACTTCCGCATCCTCGCGGAGCTGGCGCTCCTCTTCGCTGAGATCCTCGTCCCCGCCCGACGACGCGAAATCGAACAGTCCCTGCCGCTGTCCGTCGGCGTTCTGGGCGCAGCCGGCCAGGGCAAGCGCGGCGGCGAGCAGCCCGGCCGCGATCAGTCTGCCGAAAAGGGGAAGAACACTGTGCATCGGACTGACTCCGTTACTTGCCGGCGTTGGCTGCGGCGTCCGTCAAGGACTGGATTATGGCTGGTCTGGCCCCGGTTCCCAAGCTTCGAATCTTTTCCAGGTGGCCGAGAACCCGGTCCGTCAGGGGGGGCAGGGTCCGCAGTCCGCGGTCGGCATATTCCACCTTCAGCACCGCCGCCTGCCCGTTCAGCTTCTCCTGGCCAAAATCGTCGGCGATGCGCGTCAGGCGGTCGAGGTAATAGCCGAGGTTGAATTCGAACGTCGCGTAATCCTCGGCGTGATTTTCCATGTAGCGGGCCTTGCGCGCTTCGTCGTCGACGGCGTCCGCCAGCGCCTTCCAGCGCTGGAAGGCGACGATGTCGAAGGTCGCCCGCCGCGCGGCGAAAACGGCGTTCGACAACAGCTCCCGGGCCGCCCGGTCGCGCTCCTGATTGCGGGTGCGGATGCTCTCGGCAATGACGAAGGAAAGATTTTCCAGCCGCCGCTTCATCTCTCCGTTCGGCGCCGCCTCGGCCAGGGCGCGGGCTTCTTCGACCGGATCGGCCTGTTCCGCGGCCAGCTTCGCGCCTTCGCCGTCGGGGTTGCGGTCCTCCTGCGGCAGGTTCTCCCACGCCTTGCGCACCGTCTCGATGCGGTCGCGCGACGGCAGGGCCGGCGCCACCAGGGCGAGGCGGAAGCCCGCGGTCTTCTGGCGCCGGATGCCGTGCTCGTCGACCGGCGGATATTCCTCGCGGTGGCTGGTGCGGATCTCGCCGGCCCGCGTCAGGTAGCTGCCGCCGCGCAGCACGAAGCCGCCGGCCTGGCCGTGCAGGTGGGAGACCGCGTTGAGCCGGAACGGCTCCAGCGCCAGCTCGGCGGCGTTGCCCAGCATGTCGAACAGGCCGAGCGGGTTGGGCTGAACCGTGCCGATCAGGTTCAGTTCCCGGTAGGAGTTGCCGTCGTGGATGACGAACTCGTCCAGGCGGCCCGGCGGCACGAAGGTCCGTTCGGCGAATTCGGCCGGGCCTACGGCGGTACCCCCGCGGGCGGCGAACTCCCATTCCGCCTCGGTCGGCAGGCGCAGGAAGCCGACAGCGCCCTCCTCAGCCGGCACGAGACCAACGGCGTTCCGCAGCAGCCATTCGGAGTAGCGCTCGGCGAACAGCATCGCCTCGGCCCAGGATATCTCCGTCGCCGGCAGCTCCAGATCGGGGTTGGCGGCGTCGGGGCAGGTTTCGCCGAGCGCGGCGCGCTGCATCGCCGTGACTTCGTACTTGCCCAGATAGTAGTGGCGGCTCCCGCCCCCGCCGGCCGCGGCGAAGGCGCCGGCCAGCCAGGCGATGCGCCGGTATTCGGCGAAGCCCCGGTCCGTCTCGTGGCTGCCCAGGGTGACGCGGTAGTCGTCGAGGGCGCCGCTGCCGGGCACGTTCACCTTCCGGAACGCCATGGCGCCGCCGCAGGGCATGGGCAGCACCAGGTCGCCCTCCAGGGGACGGGGGTTGAAGCTTTCGGAATTCCAGGTGATCTCCTGCGCGCCGGCCGGCAGCGCGGCGAGCAGCAGCAGGGCGGCCAGCCTACATCTCGCGGATTTCATCGCTTGGCTCCAGACGGGTGAAGTTGAGTCCGATGAGGACGGCGGGCAACAGCGAGAATAGGAGCACCACCAGAAGACCCTGGACGATCGCCGCGGCGGTTATCACGCACGCCGCGCCCTCGGCGCCGAAACTCGCCGCGAAATAGCCGTTGATCCAGGCTGCGGCGGCATGGGCCAGGGCCAGCGCCGCGCCGCCGCCGGCGGCGGCCAGCAGAACGGCCTGGACGGTGGGGAAGCCGATCAGCCAGTTCCGGCCGTAACCGATCAGGTTCAGCATGGCGACCGTGCGGCGCTTGCGCGCCGCCACCGCCCACTGGATGGCGGCGAGACTGCCGGCCAGGCCCGCGGCGCCGAGTATGACTATGGCGTCGAGCACCGCGCCGATATTGCGGTCCAGTTCGATGGCGGAGACGATCGCGCCCTCCTGGGCGCTGACGCTGAGTCCCTGGTCCTCGCGCAGGTGCCGCGCCAGGCCGGCGACATCCTCGATGCGGGTGGCGTAGAGACGGAAATTCGGAAAGACCGCGCGCGCTTCCCGTTCCGGACCCTCGGCGAAACCGAGTTCGGGCGCCGCGAAGCCGTCGCGGAACGCCTCGATGGCGTGCAGCAGTTCGGGCCGCACGAAGGCGACCACGCCGCCATGCCGCTCCGGCGGGGCTATGGCCGTGACCGCCGCCTCGATCCCCGCCGCCTCGATCCGTCCGTCGGCGCGTCGGCGCTCCACATCGACGAAGACGCGGTCGCCCTCCCCGAGACTTGCGCGCGCTGCGGCGGCAGCCGATAGACGCAATTCAGCGATCGAGCCGAGCGGCGGCGTTGCGGCGTCGAAGACGGGGTCGGCCGGGCCGGTGGGCACGAGAGAAACGCGGAGCGGGCCACCCTCTCCTGAAGCCGGGGTGATATCCACCTGGGCGGCGGCGAAACGTGTCGACGGCAGCACGAAGGCGACGTCGGGCCGCGCGCGCATGGCCTCGAACCAGTCGGCGTCGAAACGACGGGCGCCGGTGGCGTCCAGTGTGATGCGCCGCATCGCCGGGTCGGCGCGCAGGCGGTCGAAGATCTCTCCGATTACGCCGGTCTGCAGGCCATTCAGGACCAGCAGCGGCGCCAGCACGGCGGCGATGGCGAGTACGACCGCGACGGCGATCGGCCATTCGTCGGCGAGGTCCGCCGCCGACAGGCGCAGGAGCTGGACACCGCGCAGCCGCATCAGCTTTCGAACCCGATGGTGGACGTGCGCGTCGCCGGATCGTGGCGGCATTCGGCCAATGGCAGGCCGAACCCCTCGGCCAGCGCCCGGTCGTGGGTGACCAGGATCAGGGCCGCGCCCTGGCTTCCCACCGTTCGGGTAAGCAGGGTCATGACGTCGAGGGCGTTGGTCTGGTCCAGCGAAGCCGTCGGCTCGTCGGCCAGCACGATCGCCGGCTCGTGCGCCAGGGCGCGGATCACGGCCGCCCGCTGGCGTTCGCCGATGGAAACGCGCCGGGGCTTGCGCCGACCCAGATTCTCGATGCCGAGCCGGCGGAACAGCTCCGGCACCGGACCGGGGTCGTCGCGGCCCAGTAACCGGCGGGAGAGCATGGCGTTCTCCCTGAGACTGAGGAACGGCGCCAGCCCGCCGGTCTGCAGGACATAGCCGAAGTGCCGGGCGCGGATGTCGCGCACCTGGCTCCGCCGCTTCTCCCGCCAGAGCCGGGCCACGTCCACTGCCTCCGCGGCATCCCCGGGACAGATCGTCATCCGCTCCGCACTGTCGGGCCGCAGTGTCATGGCGATCAGGTCGAGAAAGGTGCTCTTGCCGGAGCCGCTGGGCCCGACGATGGCGACGCGGCCGCCTGGTGCCAGGCGGAACCGGTCGATGACCAGGCGAAAGCCGTCGCCGCGCCGCCGTTCGACGCCTTCCAGATCCAGCAGGGCCTCGGTCATGGTCAGGGAAGCGCGTCCAGCGGCACGGGATAGACCCAGTCGCCGGGATCGTCACCGTCATTGAGCGCGATCCAGCGGTCGGAATCGTCATGGAAACGCTGGTAGAGACGGACCTTGGAGTTCACGTCGTCGATGATGCCCTGCTGCTCGCCGACGCTCATGCGCTGCCAGTCGTCCTCGGTCAGCGACATGATCCGGCTCTGATAGGGTAACCCTTCAAGATACTCGCCCATCAGGCCGCTGGCGGCGAGGTTGCGGGTCTCGCCCTGCCCCACCCGGTTCGGGTCGCGGCCCATGGCGGTGGCGGCGCTGCGCAGCTGGTTGAAGAAATCGCTCGGGTCGATCTGCCCGGCGTCGAGGGCATCGACCGTAGCCGTCATGGTGCGCTGGAGGTCGCTCAACTGGTTCTTCGACAGCAACAGCCGTACCGAGAACGCCTCGACGGCCGGGTTGTCGAGGTCGCGGTCGATCGACCAGGCTTGGAACATCGGCGGCGCCTGGGCCCCGGAGACACGGCCCAGATAGGCCAGCGCCATGGCCCGGCCGACATCGGCGGCGGACTGGCGGATATCGGATTCCGCGCCCGTCTCCGCCGGGGGCTCGGGTGCATCGGGCAGGGCGCCCTCCTGCGCGGCCTGCCGTGTCCGTTCGACCTGCTCGACCAGGGCGTCCGTCAGGGCGCCCACCTTGCTTTCGAAGGCCGCCGGATCGCCCGATGGCACGGGATAGTAGAGCGAGTTGCCCGAATCCCGCCGCGCCAGCTCGGTGTACTGGGCCTCCGCCCTGGCGTGGTCGTCCCGGCCCACGGGCGTCTTCAGGTGCAGCACGTAGAGCGCGGTCGGCAGCGCGGAACTGCGCCCCATGATGTCGCGGCGCATGTCGCCGGCGGTGAGCTTCAGCGTGGCATAGGGCGAGGATGCGTCGCGGGCGCTGGCGTCGGTGATCAGCACCAGATAGCGGGCGTCGAAGCCCTGCCAGTCGATGCGGCCCATGGCGTGATCGAGCGCGGCGAAGGCATCCTCCGAGAAGGAGCGCGTCGAAACTTTCGAGGCGCTGAGCGGCTCGACCGCTTCCTGGAACCCGGTGGTGCTGTCGATCTCGTTCGGATCGGCGAAGGTGCGGGTGAGATATTCGACGCCTTCGACGGCGGCCGGATCGTCGCGATAGCCGACGACGCCGAAGCGCACCTTGTCCTTCAGGCCTGCCGCCTCGACGCGGTCGAGCACGCCGCGCATGACCTCGCGCGTGCGGCTGATATAGGGCTGCATGGAGCTGGAGGCGTCGATGACGAAGACGACGCCGGCGCGGAACTCGCCCAGTGCGGCGAGGTTCTCGCGGCTGTTGAGCAGGCCCAGTTTCTCCTCGTTCTCCGCGCGGGTGACGCTGGCGATGCGTACGGCCATGGCGCGGCGGCGGCTGGGCAGCCGCTTCGGCTTCGCCTCCAGGATCGGCAGCATATAGAACTGGCTCGCAAAATCGACATAGGCCTCCGGCTCGATCGAGATCACCGGACTGTCGGACGGCAGCGCACGCCGGTCGGCGGCCTGCCGCGCCTCGGCCGCGCGCTCGGTCAGATCGTCCGACGCCAGCCAGGCGTCCAGGGCCTGCTCCTCGTCGAAGAACAGCACCCTTTCGCGATTGGCGCGCTCGGTGAAGGCCAGCACCAGGGCGTGGTCCCACGGCACCGTCGCGGTCTCCGGCAGGAAGCCCAGCACCTCGCCTTTGGCATCGGATCCGACTTCCAGATAGGCGGGTCCGCCGCCGTCCACCGGATGGCGCTGATAGACATAGAGCGGCGTGAAGGGCGGCAGCGGCTGCGTGCCGGGCGCGCCGGGGCCTTCGGCCGTGGCGGCCCCGGGTCGGGTGAGAATCTTCTGGTAGAGCGTGGTCTTGCCGGGAATGAGCAGCGGCGTGCGGTCCTGCGCCCATGCGCCGCCGGCAATGCCGAGTCCCAGCGTGGCCAGCACGATCAGTGCGAGCGTTCGGACGATCATTGGAGCAACTCCTTCGCCTTTTCGCTGCCGGCCTCGGCCGCCTTGCGCAGCCAGAACACGCTCTGCTCCGGCGCGTCCGGCCGGTCGAGCGCGCCGGATTTCAGCATCTCGCCGAGGCGGACCATGGCGTCCACATTGCCGCCATCGGCCGCGCGTTCGTACCAGTCCGCGGCGATCGCGGCGTCCGGTTCGGCGATCACGCCGGCGTCCGGATCGTGGGTCGCCGGATCGTATTGCCGCGCCATCAACAGGGCCGCCTCGGACGATCCATTCTGCGCGGCGTACTTGCGCAGGATGAACGCCGCCTGAACCTCGCCCGCGCCATCGAAGCGCTCAGCCTCCGCCTGGGCGTCCGCTGCGGAGGGCTTCTCCTCGATCAGATAGGATCGTGCGGCATCAAGGGTCAGGGGGATGCGCGTTGGCGCCTGTTCCGCGGCGGCGGGCGCATCGCTTTCCGGTGCCGGCGCCTCTTCGGCGCTCGGCGTCACCTCGCCAGCGGGGCCGAAGACATCCTCCCGGAAATACCAGAGAAGAGCGGCTGCGATCAGCAGGAGGATGAGCAGCGCGCCGATAATGATATAGAGGCCGGTGCGGTGTCCGGCACGGCCATCCTCCTCGTCCGGGCGTGCGGGTTCGATGATCGCATCGCCGGCATTGGCTTCCAGTTCGGCGAAGGCCGCCAGCGGATCCTCGTCCACCGCCTCGGCCTCGGCTGCCGGTTCCGGTGCTGGCTCCGGCTGCGCCGCGGGTCGCTCCGGCGCGGGCGGCGGCGGGTTCGATGGCAGACGCATCGCGATCCAGCTCATGCGGTCATCGGCCCGATGGCCTGCGGCGTCGCGGAAACTGATCTGATAGGGTTGGTAGGGCTTCAGATGCCAGGTCGCGGAGGGACCGAATTCGAGCGACAACGCGCCGCCCTGGCGCGCGACCTCCGCGGGACGGAACCAGTTCTCGCCCGCCGCCCACGCTGCGGTCCCCTGCCGCGAGGGGTCGAGATGCTTCTCCACGCCGTCGATGCTGGCGGAAACCGCCACCTCGACCGTTGCAGGGTCCAGGTCGCCGGCGTTCATCAGCTTCAGGCGGGCATGGCCCGCGGCCATTTCCGGATTCTGTTCGACGACCACCGGCATTCAGGATCTCCCTAGTCTGCCGCCTCCGCGGGCTGCAGCGCGTCGCGCACGTCGATCCGTTCGATGATCTCGCCGAGCTCGCGGTTGTGCTCGTCGGAGATCTCGCGCCCCGATCCGTGACTGACATTGTCCATGCCCAGGCTGCGGAAGGCCACGCCCCAGTCGACGAAATAGTTGCGTTCCAGAGGCTCGCGCGCCGGACCGATCTCCATGCCTTTCACCTTCAGGGCGTCGGCGGAGAAGATCGCGCGCTCGGCCTCGCGCGGCGCTTCGGGAAATCCGGGCCGCTCGCCTTCTGGGAGCGCACCATAGCCCAGATAGGCGATGTAGTCGTTGATCTCGTAGACCGCGATCCGCACGGCGCGGTCGGCCGCGTCCTCCCATCGTGCACCGGCGGCAAGCGTCTCCTCGCGCACGGCTTCGGCGATACGGTCCAGCAACTTGTGGCGGTCCGCGCCCACGACGATCTCGTCGATCACCTCGCGGACGACGTCGCCCGACAGGCCCAGCGTACGCAGGGCTTGCTCGTCCTGCTGCAGGCGGCGCAACCGTGCCGTCCAGGCGTTAACGATGCGGTCGGCAAAGACCTCCGGCCGTTCCCGCCGCCGCGCGCCGCCGGCCGGCGCGGCCTTGTCGCTGGCGGGTCCCGTATCTCCGGCCCACGGGTCGTCATCGGCCCAGGGATCGTCGGAGCCATTGGCTGTCGGCGCCACGCCGTCGCCCTCGGCGGCCAGATCCTCATCCCGCAATGCGGCGACGTTGAAGAAGATGCCGCGCGCATCCGGCGCAGGCAGGGTTAGCGCCTCCATGAAATGCGCGAAGGGACGGAAATCCTGCCCTCGCACGGCGTTCAGCAGGTTCTTGCGGACTTCCTGCAGGCGCTGGTCGCGTTCGCGCCGGGCCGCCTCGCCGCCATCGTGGTAGAAACGGCGCAACGCGTTCTCCAGCCGGCCGACCGCATCAAGCAGCCTTTCGGCGCCCTGCCGCCGTTTCAGGTCGGGGTCGAGCACGCCCGACAGGCGGTCGACCAGGTAGGCTACACCCCCGTCATTGGGCTGCATGGCTGCGTTCCAGACCGCCTCCCGGTCGGAAAAGTGCTTTTCCACCAGCGCCGAACCCATGAAGGCGTCCTTGTACTGCTGAATGACGTTCGCCGACTGGGCGGCGGGGCCCCGCTCCACCAGGTTCTCGACGTCCGAATAGTCCATCAGATGGACCTGCTTCATGCCGGGATTGCGCAGGAACACCGTGTTGTCGAAGGCTGCGCCGTTCCAGTCCTCGGGCCAGGCGTCCTTGCCGTATAGCTCGAGGAATGACGAGTGCAGCCGCCGGTCCCACTTGCCGCGGCGGGAATCGGCTGTCTCTCCTCCCTTCTCGAGGAACTCGAGATCGAACTTCGTGAGCACCAGGAACAGCGCGTTGCGGACCCGCTTGCGCTGCGCCGGCGTCGCACCGTGCGTGGTCTCGATCCAGGACCGGACCATGCCGGCGAGGTCCTTCACCTCCTGCACGCTGGGGGGCATGCAGAGCAGCATGGCTGTCAGCTCCAGCTCGTCGGTGAAGCGCTGGAACAGGTAGGCGATCTTGCCCCGCAGGAACAGTTCGCGCAGCTGCAGGTCGCGGTCCGCCGCCGCGGGCGGCAGCTGCGTCAGCTTGAGGCGGGATCGCGCGCCGGGAAAGTCGAGCAGGTCCGTGTGCTCGAAGAAGGGCCAGGGCGCGTCCACCATCACCAGCTTCACCTCGGCGATCAGCGCGGTCAACGTCGCCCGCGGCAGTTCGACAGGCTTGCCTTCGCCATCCTTGTGGACCGGCTTCAGCGGCACCGTGTCCCGGGCGTCTTCCGGCGAATTGAGCCGGCTGAGCACGGCGACGTCGATGATCGTGTTGGGACGCGGTGGATTGCCCGTCTCGCGCGGCACGAGGCCGGAAAGCGCCGCCCGCGCCTCGGGCGGATTGCCTATGCGTTCCAGCGCCGTAGCAAGCGATACGAAGAGATCGGTGAAGGCTTCCAGCCCGCCCCAAAGCATTGCGAACAGCTTCGCGCGCCCGGCGACGGGCAGCCGCCCGCCGACCCGGATCAGCGCGTTCCAGTAGTCGGCGCGGTCGAGCGCACCCACCCTGCTCTTGAAATGGCGGCGGAAATACTCGCCCAGGTCGAACAGCTCGATCTCATCGAGATGCGCAGCCGGCTCACCGCTCCGCGCCTCCTGCTCGGCGCTGCGGATGGCGGCGCGGATCTCTTCCTCATCGGGCAGTTCGATCGACATGTTGTTGGGATCGAAGTCGGACAGGAAGCTGTTGGCGATGATCTTCACCAGATCGGTCTCGCTCAGCAGGCGCAGTTCGACCGGATAGTCCGGGTCCACGTCGCCCTTGTGCCTGGTGAACCGCGATACCAGCCCGGTGGATTCCCGATCGCCTGCCGGATTGATATCCTTCAGGAAGTCCTTGATTTCACCGCCGAAATCGATCTTCAACGGACCGTCTTGACGGCGCGCCAGGGCCGACACGAGATAAGACTTGCCGGCCTGGCTGGGCCCGAAGACGCCGACGCAGTTGCGCCTGTGCATGGCGCCGCCGATGCGGCGCGCAGCCAACCGGGCGCGGCGGGTATTCTCGATCAGGCTGTCGGCCTCGCTGGCGACGCCGACGGATTCGCCCCGCACCCTGTCGATCCACAGGCGCGCGTCGGCGCCGCCGCCCTCCAGGCGGCTCACCGCGTCCTTCAGCGCGCCGTCGCGTTCGATGTCCGCCATATCCTCTTCCCCTACTGGTTCAGCAGGATGCCGGTATCCAGCCAGTAGCCATCCTGGTTGTCGATGGTCTGCAGCCGGAGCCGGAGCTGGTTCTTGCCGATCGATGCGCCCCGGGCGTCTTCGATGCGGTCGATGGTGAAGGCGTCGACGATCTCCGGATTGTCGCGCCGCTGGTTGCGTTTCAGCGTGACCTGCAGCGGCGTGCGCGGATTGAGCTTCTCCGCGATTTCGGGGCTGGCGTAGTCGAGGCTGTAGAGTCGCGTGCCGGGCCACCAGTCCGCGTCGAACTGACGGAAGCCGAGTGTCATCGGCCCGCGGAACTCGAACGGCTCCTCGGGCAGTTCGTAGTCCTCGTCCTCCAGGTTGAGGCCGCTGTAGTAGACGTCGTCGGCCCGCAGCCGGTTGTCGCGGTCCAGCTTGCCGAAGAACCGCGCGGTCGATTTCGGTTTCAGATTGTCGGAGCGGAAGTTGAAGTTCCTGAGACGCCCCTCGCCGAGCAGGCACAGCATGGCGCCGACCGCCGCTGTCGTCTTGGGGTCGGAAATCGTCGCCGCGTAGTCCCGGAACGGATACCAGGAGCCGACGCGGAAGCTGTGCAGCGGCACGATGCGGTGCGGCGGCAGGGCCATGCTCTCGGCAAGCACCGCGTTGACCGCCGGCATGCGCGATGGCCGCCCGGACAGGATCAGGATGTCCGCGCGCGCCCGGTAGACGATTTCCGCGAAGGCCTGCAGCATTTCCAGCACCACGCTGCGGACGCTGAGATCGATGGCGCGGAAATGCACGGGCAGGGTCACCCCGGCCAGGTCGAAGCCATCGGCGCCGTGGCGGCGCGCCTCCTCGTTGACATGCGCGATGACCGCCTGGCTGGCTCGGTCATCCTCTCCGAACAGGTCGCCCAGGCGGATGCCGTCGGCATCGATGACGCCCGACATCAGGTCCCAGTTCTCGTACTCGCCGATGAGCCGGAGCGCGGCGGGCATCGCCACGTGGACGGCGAACTGCTGGCGGTAGAGCTGGTCCTCGACGTCCATGTCGGCGCGGTCCCCACCGAACAGCGTGTGCGCCAGATAGTCCGCGCGCTCGCCCAGACCGGCCTCGTCCAGCGCCTTGACGATCGGCTGCAACACGTGATCGCGGATGATCTGGTAGGCGATGTCGTCGCCGGCCAGGCTCATCCCCTCGCGGAACATCTGGGTCGGGAACAGCGTGACATTGGCCCCCTTGCCCTGGACCGCGTAGGAGGTCACGACCAGGTCGGTCGTGCCGCCGCCGATGTCCAGCGTGGCCAGGCGGAACTCGTCGTCCAGCCCGGCGGCGCCGCGATTGATCGGCAACCGGCTTCGCCCGAAGAACGCCCGGGCGTCGCCCGAATAGGCCATGGCGATCTGGCTGTAGAGATAGACGGCCTGGGTGGCGGAGGCCTCGTCCCACTCGATCTTGATTTCCGGCAGGTGGACGCCCTCGGCGACCTTCAGGGTCTGGGCGCCGCTTTCCGTATCCATCTCGACCGTCGCCTGGCCCAGGCAGAGATAGACCAGGTCGCGTGCCGCCTCGGCCTGCCTGCGGAGGATCTGCCGTTCGGCGAGCGGCAGCGCCGTGGGCATCGTCATGATGATGCGCCGGAGCCGCCGCGGCAGGTCCGCGTTGCGGCGGCGCAGCCGGTGCGCCGCCGAGTTCATCATCACCAGCGTCTGCAGGAAGATCTCGGTCAGGGCGAAGGACAGCAGGTTGGAGCGCGCATAGAGCGCCCGGAAGGACGGGAAGCGCTGCTCGTCATGGGCCGGCACGTGTGCGGGCACCTTGTGCAGCGGCTGGCCGGCGTCGTTGACCAGGGTGGTGAAGGCAACGCCGGTAGCCGCGGGCGCGTGTTCGCCATGCACCGCCGCATTGTTGAAACGCCAGCCGTCGCGGCGCGGATCCTCGTCCCAGAGATAACGCTTGGGCGAGGACATGCCCGTGGCGCCTTCGCTGCCGCGCCGGTAACCCGCCAGGCGCCGCGCCTCGGGGCCGATCCGCGCCACCGTCGGCCAGGCGAAGGCCGTGGCCCGCCCGCTGGTCAGCGAGATGTCGTCCTTGCCGAAACTGGCGCGATTGAACTCGATGCGGCTTTCGAACGGATCGGAATAGATCTGGGTCGGGTCGGAAAGGTCCCGGAGCTGCACCTTCACGGCCTGGGTGATGTCGGTGCCGACCTCGTCCGGCTGGGTCTCGATCAGCATGCCGCAGGTGCGCGAATTGCCGACGTCGAGCACCAGGTCGACGTCGATCGGCGTCGGCCGCGGATCGGTGAAGCGGTCGATCATGCGGATCTTCGGCAGCAGGTCGAGATCGGCCAGCAGGTAGATCAGCGCCTTGTAGCGCGCCACGTCCTCCTTTGGCCCTTCCAGCCGCTCGGCGATCTGTTCGTCGCTGGCGGGCCCGGCGTTCCGCCGCCGGCGCGACTCCTCGCGGGTGACCATGTCGCGGATGGCTTCCCGGCACCAGCCGGCAACCCAGTTTTCCTGCACGAACCAGTTGAGCGCCTTCTCGTCGGCGCAGATGGAGAACACGGCGCCGCGCCGGGCGTCGGCCTCCGACGGCGCGAGATAGGCCTCGCTCGCCCGCTGCGGCAGCAACTCGGTGTCGAAGGCCACGATGATGCGGTGGTCGAAGCCGTTATCGTCCGGCTCCGGCAGCTTCCTGAGACAGACCCGCGCCCAGTTCGTCGGGCCGTGGAAATAGTCACCGCCCTGCTCTTCCCGCAGCATGGGGAGCGGCATCCAGGCGTTCCCGAAGGTCTCCACCAGTTTCTTCAGGTCGACCTCGTAGGTGGTCTGCGCGTTCTCGTCGGAGAGGTCGACGCGGATCGGCGGCCCGGCGTCGCCGGGTTTGTCGTAGAAGCCCCAGTTGGTCTCCACGCCGGACGAGCGGTCCGCCACGAAGCCGAGATCAATGAGCTGAACGCCGCTCGAAGGGATCAGGGACAGCACGGGCGGGCGTTTCAGGATCGGCGCGAGCGGCATGGTCAGCGGTCACCTCGGACGGGCGCAGGGGTTCCGAGCGTAGGCAGGGTCTTGTCCATTGGTCAACGTGCCCCGCCGCTCACTCAGGGTTGAGCATTCCGGTTGAGATCGACCTTGAAGGTCTTGCCGTCGGCGTCCGTGCCGACGCACTGGACCTGCCCGTCATCGCCGCGGGAGCAGACCGTCTGCGACCGCTTGAACGAACTGCCGTCCGAGCATTCGAGATTCTCGAGTTCCTCCACCTGCAGATTGCCGTCCCTGACGGTCGCCTCAGCCGGCGCGCGGCAGGTCACGCCGTCCGCACGGCGGATGACGGCCTCGCCTCGGCCTTCCTCGTCGAAGTTGTACTCCTGGGTCAGCTTCTGGCGGGTCTGGGAATCCACCAGTCCGCTGTCGCTCCGCCAGTTGCCCTGCATGAACCCGGCCGACCCGTCCGAGGCGCCCTCCGGAATGGCGGGCGGCTCGCCGGCGTCCGGCGTCTGACCTTCGGGCTGCGCGGGCTCCCGGCCGGGCGGGGTTTCCGGTTCCCCGCCCTCGGGCGGCGCCTCGCCTTCTTCCGCATCGGGCGCTTCAGGCTCGGCTGGCGGTTGTTCCTCTGTCGCCGCTTCCTCGCCGGGAGCGGGTTGCTCCTCCGGCGTTTCGGCTTCTTCGGCGGTCGATCCGCCCTCGCCATCATCGGCAACGGCCCCTTCGGGCGCGACCGCATCGCCTTCGCCCGGAACGGCGGTGTCCTCGCCGGGGATCACCTCACCACCCTCGCCGGGTACGGCCACTGCATCCCCTTCGCCGTCGACGATAACGCCGTCGCGTTCGATGACCGTCCGGTCCGGATCCTCGACGACGGCGCCTTCCTCCGCCGGCGGCGGAGCTTCCGTCTCGTCCTCCAGCGGCCGTTCGATCGCTGGCGCCTCGTCCCCGCCGCCGACGACCGGCAGATCGTCCCACAGCCACCACAGCAACAGCGCCAGCAGAAGCAGCAGCAACAGCGGGACGAGCCACCACAGAAAGCCGAGGCCCCGGCGCTCGGGCGCCTCTCCGCTCGCCGCCGCGGGCGCAGCCGCCCGGGCCAGACGCGGCGCGGCCGTCAGCGTCTCGAAGGGCTGGGCGTCTTCTTCCCGGAAGCCCCAGAACGTCGCCACCGGCTGATCGCCAACAAAGTACAGATGGCCGTCGTCCGGCGTCTTCAGCGCCTGGTCCAGGACCGCGACGAAAGCCTCGGCCCCGCGCGGGTCCCTGCCCTCCTTGCCATAGGCCCTGAGCTCCGAGGCATAGGCGTCGAACTCGCTCTTCATGACCTGCAGGTCGAGGGAGCGTTGCACCTGGTCTTCCTCGGACAGGTCGGACCAGCGCACCGGCTCGCCCTCCACCGGGGAAATCCAGCTCACGGTCCTGCCCTGCGAATCCATGCGGGGAATGGCGAAGAAGTTGGCGTACTTCGCCCCCAGGCGCTGACGCAGCGCCGCCTGAAGCTGCAGATGGTTCTGGTAGACGGGCTGCCCGAAGGCGCCCAGGGGCTGATAGCGGTCCAGCCTGTCCTCGGCCAGTGTGGGTCCAGTGCGCATGCGTCTCGCTCCCGCGCCTTCGTCAGGGGTTGCAGGCGCTGGCGTCCGGCTGGCCGGTCGCTTCCTGCATCTCTTCGGTCATCTGGGCGGCGTTGCGGGGGGTGAAGACCCGCCCGCCGGTGGCGCCGGCCACGCATTGAAGCACGGCCGAGCGGCCGCCGCTCAGGTCGATGACATTGATCTTCAGCATCGGCTTTTGCGCCTTCAGCGCCCGGGCCGCGGCGCAGGGATCGCCGCCGCAGGTGTCCTCGCCGTCGCTGACCACGACCACCGTCGCCGGTCCGACCGACTTGGCGGCGTTGCCCGCGCGGCGGATCGAGTTGGCGAGCGACGTCCCCCGGCTGGGGCTGACGCCCCGCACCCGCGAAAGCAATTCCGGACGCTGGCTGTAGCCGTACTTCTGCGGCGTCGAGGTCTCGCCGCAGTCGGTGAAGCTCACCAGGCCGGTCTTGATGTCCTTGTGCAGGCTGGTGACCACATCGCCGATGGAATCCTTGGCCGCCTCGATGCGCGAGGGCGCGCCGGCGAAACTGTCCTGCATGCTGCCCGAGCCGTCGATCACCACCATGACCTCCGGCCGCTGGCTCGGGGTCCAGCCCGGTTCGCAGAGCGTGGGCGCCGGGCGGGTGGTTTCCGGGAGCTGTGCGACCCGCGGCGGCAACTCGGCTGCGGGCGGAACCTCCGGCGGCAGTTCGACCCGGGGACGTGGCGCAGGTTGCGGTTCCGCCTCGGCCACCGGCGGTTCGGGCCGGGGCTCGGGTTCCGGCTCCGGCTCCGGTTTCGGTGGCTCCACGACCGCGACGTCGGGGTCCGGCCCGGATTGCGGTTCCGGCTCCGGCGGCGGCAACTGGGTCCGCTCCTGCGGCAGCGGTTCACAGAGGCCGATGACCTCGTCGCGCATGGCCTCCACCCTGGCCAGTTCCGCCTCTATCGCCGCCAGCCTGTCGCGCGCGGCCGGCACCGGATCCACCGGCGGCGGCGCGGGCCTGTCGCGTTGGACCAAGACCGGCTCGACAGGCTGCATGAGCAACCAGATCAGTGCGCCGAGCGCCACGAGCAGGAGCCCCGGCAGCGCCCAGGCGAGCCAGCCGAAGCCGCCGGTTCGCGCCGGCCGCCGGCCGGGACTGTCGGTTTCGTCGTCTGCGGCCGTGTCGGCTTCCGGCAATGGCGCCACGTCGGCCGCCGCCGTGCCCGTTCCCGCCGGCGCAGCCATTGCCTTCCCGGCCGCCGGTTCCAGGACCGGGACCGCCTGGCCCTCGGCGGCATGGCCCCAGTTCACCAGCACGGGCTGATCGCCCGCTGCGTGCAGCGCCTCGAAGCCGTCAGGTGTTACCAGGGCCAGACGCATCATGTGGCCGGCGATGCGGCCCGCGTCGCCCTCGCCTGCGATCCGCTGCGCCAGGGCCTCCACGCGGCCGGCGATTTCCCGGTGGCGCTCGCGCAGGCGGGCAGCCTCCGCCGGCGGCAGGGCGCCGAGCGGCTTCAGCGGCGTTCCGTCGACAGCCCGCCAGACATGGCCGCCGTCGTCAGGCGTCGGCGCCGCGAACAGCGCCGCGGCTTCCGGGCCGATCCGGTTGCGCAGGATCGACGCAATCTGCTCCCGGGCAGCGACGACATCCCGTCCCGCGGCTCCGAGCCTGCGGATTCCGGCGCTGTCCTGGGTCCTGATTCCGCGCTCAGCCATTCAAGCCTTCGATTGCTCTGCCGGGAGACAGGTTCGGGAAAGGTTGTCCGGTTGTGGTTTCATCCACAACATACGAGCCGGTCATGGCTGAACCAAGCCTGACCACAAGCAGACAGGAGAGACGCCTTGAGCAACGCCGAGGCCAGAGACGATCGGAATGCGCGCGGACATATCCCGGCCTTTGGGGCGTGGCTGGCGGTTTCCGTCCTGCTCGCGCTCGCTGTCGCCACTGCGCTGACCTGGCTGCTGCTGCGGGAGCCGGAGACCGTCGTCCGTGATGGCCCGGTACCGCCGCCGCAGCCGCCGACGGCCGAAATGCTCGCGGAAGTCGAACGCCTGGATGCCCTGTCCTTCGAAGCCGGCAAACGTTTGCAGGAAATCCTCCGGGCCGTGGCCGCCTACGAGTGTCCGCCCGGTACGGCGCCCGCGGACCGGGCACGGTTCGAGGCGCTGAAGGAAAAGGCCAGGGCCATGCTTGCCGCGGCCGGGGATATTCTGCCCGACCGCGCCGCCGCGCCCGCGGCACAGGCTGAGCCTGCGGTGGCCCGGGCGGTAGCGCCTCCGACGCAGGGACAGGCCACGCCGATGTCAGTCGCGGCGTTGTCGCAATTGCTGGAAAAGGCGGTCGTCTTTGTCATCTCCTTCCAGGACCGCAGACCGGTGGGGACCGGCACCGCCTTCTTCATCGCGCCCGACCTGCTGGTGACCAATCGCCACGTCATCCAGGAGGGAGATGCGGAACAGATCATCGTCACCAGCGAAAGCCTGGGGGACGTGGTCCGCGCCCGCGTGATCGCACGCTCCCCCGACGGTCGACCGGGGGATCCGGACTTCGCGCTGCTCCGGACGGAGCGTCCGGCGGCGCCCGGGGTACTGCCGCTCTCCCCCGCGCATTCCAAGCTGATGGACATCATCGTCGCTGGCTATCCGGGGCTCGCGCTCCAGACCGATGCGGGATTTCTCAAGCTCGCCTATGGCGACCGCACCTCCGCGCCCGACATGCACCAGAACCGCGGCGAAATCCGCTCGACGCAGGAACTGCCCGGCACCACGTCGATCATACACACCGCGGACGTGCTGACCGGCTACAGCGGCGGTCCGCTGATCGACATGTGCGGCCGGGTCGTTGGCGTCAACACCTTCATCCAGGTCGACCGCCAGCAGAGCGGCAAGTTCAACAGTGCCCAGTCCACCGGCGATCTGGTGCAGTTCCTGAACCGCAGCAACATCGATATTCCGGAACAGCAGATGATCTGTAAAAAGTAAATAAGAATAATTTGTTAGGGAAAATACCTCAAGTATCAACTGCAGTGTGATGGCGGTAATTCATTACAGCATATCTGGTGTGACACGTTGAGGGCATGCAGGGCTTGGCATCGACCTTGCTGCCTTTTGAGCATGAACGCAGTTTCGCGCCGCCGTGGCGGTCCGAATCGTCAGATGAGAAGCGAAATGGGAATCGCGTTTCGCTTTGCGTGGCAGATTGAAAAGGTGCTCCGACCGAATGCGCGTACTCGTCGTCGATGACAGCCAGGCGAATCGAAGCATCGCCCGCGTGTTGCTCGAGAATGCCGGCCACCGGGTGATGGAGGCCGACGGCGGCGAGGCGGCGGTGGCCGCCGCGAGCGAATTCCTGCCCGACGTCATCCTCATGGATGTCGCCATGCCGGGCATGGACGGTCTGGAGGCGACCCGCGCGATCCGGCGGCTGGAAGGCGACGTCGGGACGACGCCGGTCGTCGCCTGGACGGCCCACGACATACCCGGCATGCGCCGCCAGACCAGCGCCGCCGGCATGAACGCCTATCTGACCAAGCCTGTGGTGCGGCAGACGCTGATCGCCACCATCGCCGCCTTCGGGCGCTCCCGCGGGCCGAACCGCTTCGACGCGGTACAGTCGGCCTGAGCTGCCGATCCCTTAAATTCGACTGCAAAAACCTCTTTTATCTATTTGAAACCTATGGCGAAACCATCGTCGACACTGACGATGGATCCGTTCATGAACCGCCCCTCCTCGCCGGCCAGCAGCAAGAGCGCGCCGTCCAGATCCGCCGGCTCGCCGACGCGCGGCCGCGGGAAACGCGCCAGGAAGGCCTGTCCGCCCTCGGTCTTCCAGTAGTCGGCGTTCATCTCGGTTTCGATATAGCCGGGACAGATGGCGTTGGTGTTGATGTCGTGGCGCCCCCATTCCAGCGCCATGGCGCGGGTCATCTGGTCCATCGCCGCCTTGGACATGCAATAGATCGAGAGTTGTCCGATCACCCGATGCGACAGGGTGGACGAGATATTGATGATACGCCCGCCGCCCTTGCGCTCGATCATCGACTTCGCCGCCGCCTGGGCCATGAAGAAGGCGCCCTTGAGATTGGTATCGAGGACAAAATCGTAGTCGGCCTCGGTGATGCGCTGCATGGCGTTGGGCGCGGTGACGCCGGCGTTGTTGACCAGAATGTCGACGGGGCCGAGTTGTGCCTCGACGTCGTTGAGGCAGGCTCCGATCTGACCGATGTCGGTCACGTCCAGGTCCACGGCGTGGGCGCGGCCGCCTGCCTCGCCGATCTTCGCGACCAGTCCGTCCAGCTTCTGCTTGCGGCGCGCGCCGACGCCGACCGATGCGCCCGCCGCAGCCAGAACCTGCGCGAAATGCGCGCCCAGCCCAGAACTCGCCCCGGTGACGAGCGCCACCTTGCCGTCGAGTCTCCGATTCTTTTCCATTGTCCCCTCCTGCACCGCTACCATGTCCGGTTATTGTGTAGTGTTTAGAGAATGCCTTAGGCTTGTCCCATGATTATCGACATCGTCTCAGACACGGTCTGTCCGTGGTGCTACATCGGCAAGCGCAAGCTTGAAGCCGCGCTCGCCAGCCGTCGCGATGTCAAGGTTCAGGTAGGCTGGCGACCGTTCCAGCTCAACCCGGAAATGCCGCGGGGCGGCATGAGCCGGGAAGCCTATCTCGCCGCCAAGTTCGGCGGCGTGGAACGCGCCGCGCGCATCTACGAGAACATCCGAACCGCCGGCGCGCAGGTTGGTATCGACTTTCATTTCGAGCGCATTCGCCGCACCCCGTCGACGCTGGATTCCCACCGGCTGATCCGCTGGGCCGCCAATGACGAGGCCCAGCAGGAGGTCGTGCAGCGCCTGTTCGACGCCTATTTCGTCAATGGCGAAGATATCGGTGACCATGAGGTGCTGGTCCGCATCGCCGGCGAGGCGGGCATGAATGCTGATCTGGTGCGCGACCTGCTGGCCGGGGATTCGGACCTGGACCTTGTGCGCCAGGAGGACTCGGTGGCCCGCTCCATGGGCATCAACGGGGTCCCCTGCTTCATCATCGACCGGAAATACGCCGTCTCCGGCGCGCAGGACGTGCCGGTCTTCCACAAGGTCTTCGATCTCGCCCTGAACGAGACCGTAAGGCCCGAGGACGCCTCCGTCACCGGCTGAACGCGTCAGCACGCCTCACTCGAACCGCCGGAATCGATGACGATTTTGGCGGCCATGATGGCGCGCTTCCTACTTACCGATGCGGGACGGCTTTCGCTCGCGGGATTCGCGGCGACCGCGATCGCGTTCGGGCCCGCGCGGATGGGCTTCGGTCTTTTCCTGCCCGCCTTCCGGGCGGACTTCGGGCTGACGACGGCAACCGCGGGCTCGATCGCCTCGGCGGCGTTCGGCGCCTTCCTGGCGGCGCTGCTTCTGACCGGCTGGCTGACCGGCCGTGTGGGGCCGCGGGCGCCGGTCGCGCTGGGCGGGATAGCCGCGACGGCGGGACTGGGCCTCATCGCCGCGACGGGCAATGTGTTCCTGCTGGGTGTCGGCGTGGCGCTGGCCGCGTCGAGCGCCGGCTTTTCGTGGACTCCCTACAACAACACCGCCGCGCGGAGTCTCGTCGACGGCCAGAAGGATCGTGTGCTTTCGGTGGTCAGCACCGGCACCACCTTCGGCATTGGATTCGCGGGCGCTGTCGCGTTTGCAATGTTCCTGGGGGAGTTCGGCTGGCGGGCGCCCTGGGCCATGTTCGCCGGTCTCGCGGCGGTCTCGCTTCTGATCAATGTGCTGGCGCTGTTCCACATGCGCCAGAGCCGGGGACCCGGCGGCGCGGATCTGCCAGCGCCGAGCGACTGGCCGTTGCGGGAACTGGTGGCCTACCGACCCGCATGGCCGATGTACATACTGGCCTTCTCCTTCGGTCTGACCAACGCGCTCTACCTCTCCTTCGCAGTCGATCACATCACCCGCGAAGGCGGCCTGACCGGCCTCGATGCGGCCGCCGCCGGGCCGGTTCTCTATATTGCCTTCGGTGTGGCCGGCGCGCTCGGCCTGCTGACCCGGCAGATCGAGGGACGCATGGGTCTCCCGGCGCTGCTGCGTGCGATCTTCGCCGCCAGCGCCCTGTCGCATATCCTGCTCGCGCTGGCGCCGTCGTCTTGGGCCGGAGTTCTGGTTTCCGCCGGGCTGCAGGGCGTCTGTCTGATGATGCTGAGCGCGGTGCTGGCCTTCTGGAGCGCACGGCTCTTTCCCGACCTGCCGTCGGTCAGCTTCACGGCGGCCGTCTTCTGCGTCGCGGCCGGGAATGTCCTGGGGCCGCTGGTCGCCGGTCAGCTGGAGGAGCCGATCGGCTTCGGTGCGGTCTTCGCCGGCGGCGCGGCGGTTTCCCTGCTGACCGCCCTGATCTTTCCTGCCCGTCCTGTCCGTCGGGCCTCGGCGGCGTGAGCGCGCGGCTTAGGCGGCCTTCTCCGCGATCTGGGCCAATCCGCGCGCGAGGCTGCGCACGCCCTTGACCCGCGTCGACAGGTCCGACCAGTCGCGCAGATAGACAAGGGTGTGATCGGGGCGAAGCTTCGCCGTGCCCTGCTGACCGGAAATGAAACGCACGAGCCCGCCGGGATCGGGGAACTCGTTCTCCCTGAACAGCACGGTGGCGCCCTTCGGTCCGGCGTCCAGCTTGGCGATGTTCGCCGCGCGGCACAGGCTCTTGATGGCGACGACGTCGAACAGGTTGTCGACTTCGGGCGGCAGCGGCCCGAAGCGGTCGATCATCTCCGCAGCGATGGCCTCGATCTCGTCCAGGTCGGCGACATGGCCCAGGCGCTTGTAGAGGTCCAGCCGCGCGGACAGGTCGGCGACATAGTAGTCGGGGATCAGCACCGGCGCCCCAAGGTTGATGTTCGGCGACCAGTCGCCGCTCTGGGCGTCGGTCTGGCCCCGGGCCTCGGCCACCGCCTCCTCCAGCATGGACTGGTACAGTTCCACGCCCACCTCGCGGATCTGGCCCGACTGCTCCTCGCCCAGAAGGTTGCCGGCGCCGCGGATGTCGAGATCGTGGCTGGCCAGGGTGAAGCCCGCACCGAGCTGGTCCAGGGTCTGGAGCACGCGCAGCCGCTTGTCGGCCCCATCGGTAACGCGCCGGTTCGCCGGCACGGTCAGATAGGCGTAGGCGCGCGTCTTGGAGCGGCCGATGCGGCCGCGAAGCTGGTAGAGCTGGGACAGACCGAACATGTCGGCGCGGTAGACCACCATCGTGTTCGCATTGGGCACATCCAGGCCCGACTCCACGATGTTGGTGGAGACCAGCACGTCGTAGGAGCCGTCGTAGAAGGCGTTCATCGCGTCCTCCAGCTCCCGGACAGGCATCTGGCCATGTGCGACCACGAATTTCAGCTCCGGCACATGGTCCTTCATGAATGCCTCGACGGCGGCGAGGTCGCTGATGCGGGGGCAGACGAAGAAGCTCTGACCGCCGCGATAATGCTCCCGGAGCAGGGCTTCCCGGGCCACGATCTCGTCGAAGGGCAGCACGAAGGTGCGCACCGCCAGCCGGTCGACGGGCGGCGTGGCGATGACCGAAAGGTCGCGGATCCCGGTCAGCGCGAGCTGCAGGGTGCGCGGGATCGGCGTGGCGGTCAGCGTCAGCACGTGGACGTCGGATTTCAACTCCTTCAGCCGCTCCTTGTGCTTGACGCCGAAATGCTGCTCCTCGTCGACGATCAGCAGGCCGAGGCGCTTGAACTCGACGCCCTTGCCCAGCAGCGCATGGGTGCCGATGACGATGTCGAGCTGGCCGTTCCTCAGGTCCTTCCTGACCTCGTTCGCCTGCTTGCCGGGAACCAGCCGCGACAGCTGGCCGATCCGGACGGGGAAGTCGCGGAACCGCTCGAGGAACGTCTGGTAGTGCTGACGGACCAGCAGGGTGGTCGGCGCGACCAGCGCCACCTGCATGCCGTCCATCGCCGCGATGAAGGCGGTGCGCAGCGCCACCTCGGTCTTGCCGAAACCCACATCGCCGCAGATCAGGCGGTCCATGGGACGCCCGGCGGCCAGGTCGCCGATCGTATCGTCGATCGCCCGCGCCTGATCGTCGGTCTCCTGATAGGGGAAGCGGTCGCAGAATTCGTGGTAGGCGCCGGCGGGCGGCGTCAGCCTGGGCGCATCGGCGAGCTGGCGGCCCGCGGCGACGCGGATCAGGGCCTCGGCCATCTCCTTCAGCCGCTGTTTCAGCCGCGCCTTCCGCGTCTGCCAGCCTTTGCCGCCGAGCCGGTCCAGGGTGACTTCGCCCTCACCCGAGCCGTAGCGGGACAGCAGCTCGATGTTCTCCACCGGCAGGTAGAGCTTGTCGCCGCCGTCGTAGATCAGCAACACGCAATCATGAGCCGCGCCGACGATGTCGAGTGTCTCGAGTCCTTCGTAGCGGCCGATGCCGTGTTCGCTGTGGACCACCAGGTCGCCGAGCTGCAGGTCCGACGCGTTGGCGACGAAGTTCTCCGAACGCCGGCGCCGGCGCCGCTTGCGCACCAGCCGGTCACCTAGAACGTCCTGTTCCGAAATCAGCACCGCGTCGGGCGCCTCGAAGCCGGCTTCGATGGACAGCACTGCGAGGCCGACCACGTTGCGGTCGAGCTTCATCGCCTCGTCGAAGGTCTCGACCTCGGCGATGGCCCGGATTCCGGCGTCGCGCAGCATGCCGCCCAGGCGTTGCCGGGCGCCGTCGGAATAGCTCGCCACCATGATCTGGCGGTCGGGCGCCAGATCCTGGATATGGCGCGCAAGCGCCTCGTAGACATTGGCGTGCGGCGTCGCCCGCTCCGGCGCGAAGTCCCGTCCCCTGCGGCCCTGCAGATCGTGGATGACCGGACTTTCCCCGTCGCCGACGTTGAACGGCGTCAGGGCGGCCACCGGCTGACCGGCGAGATATTCGGCCCATTCGCCGGGCGCAAGATAGAGCGCGTCCGCCGGCAGCGGTCGGAAGACCGCGCCGGCGCTCCCCTGCCCCGCGGCGGTCGCCTTCACCGCTTCGGCGCGGGTGACCTGGTAGTCCTCGATGGCCGCGAATCGGCTTTCGGCGGCGTCGTCCGCCAGGTGGTCCAGCACGAGCGCAGCCTCGCCGATATAGTCGAACAGTGTCTCCAGACGGCGATAGAAGATCGGCAGCCAGTGCTCCATCCCCGGAAAGCTCCGGCCCTCCGAGACCGCCTCGTAGATCGGATCGGACTCGGCCTTGATGCCGAACAGCTCGCGGTAGCGGGCCCGGAAATGGTTGGCGCGACGTTCGTCCAGCACCAGTTCGCTGACCGGCGTGAGCGCAAAGCTGTCGACCCTGGCGAGCGTCCGCTGGCTCATGGGGTCGAAACGCCGGATGCTTTCCAGCTCCCGCCCGAACAGATCGAGCCGCACCGGCTGGTCGTCGTTGGGCGGGAAGATGTCGATCAAGCCGCCGCGGATCGCGTACTCGCCGGGTTCCATGACCGTGCCGGTGCGGCCGTAGCCCTGGGCCACCAGAAAGGCGATCAGCTCGGCCTCGTCGATCGGATCGCCGACCCGCGCGGCGAAGTGGCCGCCGCTGACCTCGGCGCGCTCGGGCACGCGCTGGGTGATGGCGTTCACGGTCGTTAGGATCAGCCGCCCGGCGGCGCCGTTTTCCGCCAGCATGCCAAGCGCTTCCATGCGTTCGGCCAGAATCTGGCGATTGGGCGAGGAACGGTCGAAAGGCAGGCAATCCCAGGCCGGAAAGACCACGGGCTCCAGCGCCGGCGCGAAGAAGCGGATCATGTCAGCTGTCGCGGCAAGCCGCTGGTCGTCGCGGGCGACGAACACGGCGCCGCGGTCGAGTTCCCGCGCCAGATCCGCCAGCAGGCGTGCGTCGAGACCCTCCGGCGCGTTCTGGACGGTGATCCGCCCCGGGCCGGCGAGCTTGTGGCTCAGTGGCGCGCGTTCTGTGACCGTCACGATCCGGGCTGGGCGAAGTTGAAACGGACGAGCATGCGGCTGACCTCGTTGTCGTATTCGGGGGGTATGGGCTTGCGGCCCACGACCCAGGCGAGAATTTCTGGATCGCCGGCGTGCAGTATCGCCTCATAGAGGTCGAGTTGCCGGGCGTCGAACGTCGGCAGATTGCGCTCCGCGAAGCGCGTGAGCAGGATATCGGTCTCCTTGGTGCCCGTGTAGTGGGACCGGTAGAGCAGCTTTTTCCGCCGCAGCTCGAGATCGTCGTCGGTCGCGTCCATGAATCCGGCCTCGCTGAATGGAACCGCTGATATAACCGTCCGGTGGCGGGATGTCAGGGTGCGGCTTGTCACGGGGGCGCGGGCCGCATCATAAAGGGCCATGCGCCCGGAGATCCTCTTTGCCCTGTTCCAGCCCGCGACCAATCTGAAGGGCGTCGGCCCGCGCGTGGCGGCATTGCTGGACCGGTTGGGGGCGAGCCGCGTGCTGGATCTGATCTGGTTGTTGCCCAGCGGCGTGATCGACCGCGGCTACCGCCCGAAGCTGGAAGACGCCGAGACCGGCCGCGTGGCGACGATCGACGTCACCGTCACCGAGCATCGCGCCGGACGGGGACGTCAACCCTATCGCGTGATCGTCACCGACGGCACGGCAAGCGCAGCCCTGGTGTTCTTCAATCCCCGCCGCGACTGGCTGGAGCAGACCTATCCGCCGGGCGCGCGCCGGCTGATCAGCGGACGGATCGACCGCTATGGCGACGCGCTCCAGATGGCCCATCCCGACTATGCCGTCGATCCCGCGGCGGGTGAGGAGATACCGGCCATCGAGCCGGTCTATCCGTTGACCGCAGGGCTGGCCCCGAAGACGCTCCGCCACATCGTCGCCCGGGCCGCCGCGCAGGCGCCCGATCTCCCCGAATGGCTGGATCCGGCGCTGAAGGAAAGACACGGCTTTCCTGCCTGGCGCGATGCGGTGCGCTCGGTTCACGCGCCGGAGCGCGCAACGGCGATCGAAAGCACGCCGGCGTTGCGCCGGCTGGCCTATGACGAACTGCTGGCCAACCAGCTCGCCCTCTCCCTGGTGCGGCGCCGGCTGAAGCGCCGCGGCGGACGGCGTCTCCAGGGCGACGGCCGCATCGCGGAGAAGGTCCGGCAGGGGCTGCGCTGGGAACTGACCGGCGCCCAGCGGCGCGTGCTGGCGGAAATCCTCGAAGACATGGCCTCGCCGCACCGGATGATGCGGCTGATCCAGGGCGATGTCGGCAGCGGCAAGACAGTGGTCGCCCTGTTGGCCGCCGCTGCCGCGGTCGAGGCCGGGACCCAGGCGGCGCTGATGGTGCCGACCGAAGTGCTGGCGCGCCAGCACGCGCGTACGCTCGTCGATCTGGCCGGCGATGCCGGACTGCGGATTGCCTGCCTCACGGGTCGCGACAAGACGCAGGCGCGGCGGACGATCCTGCGGGATCTCAACGAGGGCCGCATCGACCTGCTGGTCGGCACGCACGCGCTGTTCCAGGAGGGCGTGGACTTTCACGATCTGGGCCTCGTCATCGTCGACGAGCAGCATCGTTTCGGCGTGCACCAGAGAATGCTGCTGTCGGAGAAATCGGAACGTCCCGCGGACATTCTGGTCATGACCGCGACGCCGATCCCGCGCACTCTGGCCATGACCGCCTATGGCGACATGGACGTCAGCCGGATCGACGAACGCCCGCCGGGCCGCGCGGCCGTCGACACGCGCGTCGTCTCGGCGGAACGGCTGGACGACGTGATCGAGCGCCTCTCAGCCGCCATGGACCGCGGCGACCGTGCCTACTGGATCTGCCCGCTGGTCGAGGAGACCGAGGACAGCGAACTCGCCGCCGCCGAACAGCGGCACCGGGAACTGCGGCAGCGTTTCGGCGACCGCGTCGGGCTGGTGCACGGCCGGATGCGGGCCGAGGACAAGGACATGGCGCTGCAGCGCTTCGCCGATGGGGACGCCACCCTGCTGGTGGCGACGACCGTGGTCGAGGTCGGCGTGGACGTGCCCGAGGCGACGATCATCGTCATCGAGGAAGCGGACCGCTTCGGCCTCGCCCAATTGCACCAGTTGCGCGGGCGTGTCGGGCGTGGCGACCGGCCCGGCGTCTGTCTGCTGATCTACCGGCCGCCGCTGGGCGAGACGGCGCGGGCCAGGCTCCGCACGCTGCGTGAAACCGACGACGGATTCCGCATCGCCGAGGAGGATTATCGGCTGCGGGGCGCAGGCGAACTGCTGGGCACGCGCCAGAGCGGCCTGCCCGGCATGCGGCTGGCCGCGATCGACCGCGATCAGGACCTGATGGAGATCGCCCACGACGACGCGCGGCTGATCGTCGAAACCGATCCGGAACTCAGGAAGGAGCGCGGTCGCGCGCTTCGGATCCTGCTCTATCTGTTCGAACGCGATGCGGCGATCCGCTACCTGGAATCAGGCTGACTTGCGTTCCGGGGTCTCGGTCCCGGGCGCAGTCTCGAATCCGGGAAGGGTTGGCGCGCTCGGGTCGGGCGGCACGACGACGCCGACCGAAACGACGTATTTCATCGCCTGTTCGACGGTCATGTCGAGTATCCGCACGTCTTCGCGCGGGATGAACAGGATGAAGCCCGACGACGGGTTCGGCGTGGTCGGCACGTAGACGCTGACCAGGTCCTTGTCGACACGCCGGACGACTTCACCCCTCGTGGTGCCGGCGACGAAGCCGATGGTGTAGAGGCCGCGCCGCGGATACTCGACCAGCGCGGCGTACTGGAAGGCGTCGCTGGTGTCCTTCAGCAGCGTCTCGAAGATCTGCTTGAAGACGTTGTAGATTCCCCGGACCACGGGCATACGGTCGACGATCTGCTCGCCCAGGCGGACCACGGTGCGGCCGAGAAGGTTCGCCGTCAGCGCCCCCACCAGAGTCAGGCCGACCAGGGCGAGGATGACGCCCAGTCCTGGCACGGTGAACGGCAGGAAGGCTTCGGGCCGGTACTCGATCGGGATCAGCGGGATGACAACCTGATCGACCCATTCGACGAACGACCAGGTGAGATAGATGGTGATGGCCACAGGCGCGACCACGATGATGCCGGTAAAGAAATACGTCCTCAGCCGCTGGATAAAGGGTGATCGGAGCTTGACCGGGCGGCCTGCGGGCGTCTTGTCGTTCATTCGCTACGGTTCTCCAACTCCGGTGCAGGCAAGCCGGAAAAAGGTACGGGTGGCGGCGCCTCGCTTCCGTCACGGGCGGAACCGTCGAGACACCTTTCCAATGTGTGCCATATCATATGGGAGCGTCTCAATACGTGGAAAGAGCCGGACAGGGCTTTCGGCGCGGCATCGAATATCGTCACAGGCCGGATTGTTGCCCATATCTTCATCCTGCAGGGCCAGCCAGTCGGGAGCAATGCGAGCATGACAGACACGAACCGGCCGGTCGCGCATATGGCCGGGCTCACGGTCGCCAACCCCGACCACGTGCTTGAACAGGCGGAGGTGGCGCGGCGCGCCGGCGAGCTGTTCGGCGGGGCGCTGGCCAGTTTCGACCGGCTGCGCCCCGTCTACGAGAACGCGGCGATCGATACGCGTTATTCCTGTGTACCGATCGACTGGTATCAGGAGGCGCACGGCTTCGGCGCGCGAAACGATCTTTATATCCGCAACGCCGTCGACCTGCTCGAGAAGGCCGCCCGAGGCGCACTCGAGAAGGCGGAAATGACGGCCGACCAGATCGACGGCGTCGTGGCGGTGTCGACGTCGGGCATCGCGACCCCTAGCCTGGACGCCCTGCTGATGGAGCGCATGAACCTGCGCCGCGACATGCAGCGCCTGCCGGTGTTCGGCCTGGGCTGCGCGGGCGGCGTGCTGGGCCTCGCGCGCGCCGCGCAGATGGCCATGAGCCAGCCCGGCAAGACCTATCTGCTGCTGGTGGTCGAACTGTGCGGCCTCACCTTCCGCAGCCGCGACTACTCGAAGAGCAACGTGATCGCGACGGCGCTGTTCGGGGACGGCGCGGCCGCGGCGCTGGTCGGCACGCATCTGACGAGCGGCGCGGCGGTCCACAGCTTCGCCGAACACACCTGGCGGGACACGCTCGACGTCATGGGCTGGGACGTCACCGATGACGGCCTGTCGGTCATCTTCTCCCGCGATATCCCGACCCATGTCCGCGCACGGATGGGCGCGGCCCTGGGCAGCTACCTGGCGCGGGAAGGATTGAACCTGGACGACTTCCGGCATTTCCTCAGCCATCCCGGCGGCGCCAAGGTGCTCGACGCGCTGGAGGAGATATTCGGACTGGCGCCGGGCGGAATGGCGCATTCGCGCCGCGTCCTGGCGCAGTTCGGCAACATGTCGGCGGCGACGGTCCTGTTCGTGGTGCGCGCGGCGATGGATGACGGACTGCACGGGCGCGCGCTGCTGTCGACGCTGGGACCGGGCTTCACGGCCGGTTTCCTGACGCTGGATCTGCCATGACCGTCTTTCACGGCGTCATCGCCTTCCTGATTGCCCAGCGGTTTGCCGAGCTCTGGCTGGCGCGGCGCAATACGGCGCGCCTCCTCGCCGTCGGTGCAGTGGAGCATGGCGCGCGGCATTATCCGCTGTTTGTCGTCCTGCACGCCTCCTGGCTGGCGGCGCTGATCGTCGCCGCGCCGGCGGAGGGGGCGGTGAACCCGTGGCTGTTCGCCGTCTTCGTGTTGCTCCAGGCGGGGCGGATCTGGGTCATCGCCAGCCTGGGCCCCTACTGGACCACGCGGGTCATCGACGTTCCCGGCGCGCCGCTGGTCCGGCGGGGACCTTTCCGCTTCGTGCGTCATCCGAACTACCTGATCGTGATCGGAGAGATCGCCGTCGTGCCCCTGATGGCCGGCCTGGTTGAGGTCGCGGCCGTCTTCTCCGTTCTCAACCTCGCCCTTCTGGCGTGGCGCGTCCGGGTGGAGAACGCGGCGCTGGCGCTGCGACGGCAGGATTAACGGTGCCTTAAGCGCGCCGGTTCAACTATCATCTTCGTCCGATTGCCCAACGCGGATGGCTTGAATTGAGTACTCGTCACGCGAACAGAACGGTTGCGCCGGGCGGACTACCCGATCGGGATCTGCCCGGCTACGGTACGGCATTGTCCGATGCCGAACCGAACGGACGGCTGAAGGACTTCCTCGAGATCGCCAACGAATGGTTCTGGGAAACAGACCAGGATCACCGTTTCACCTTCCTGAGCGAGAAGCTCCGCGACATCACCGGCGTGGATCCCGCCAACTATATCGGACGCCACCGGGTCGAGATGTCCGCCGACCCGGATGCGCCATCGGTCCGGGAGCATCTGGCCGACCTGGCGGCCCACCGGCCCTTCCACAACTATGTCTATCGGGGCGATACACCGAAAGGGAACCTGTGGTTCCGCATCAGCGGCCGGCCGGTGTTCGGACCCGACGGCGGCTTTCTGGGCTATCGCGGCACCGGCGTCGACATCACCGCCCAGGTCGAGACCGAGAAACGCGCTGACCGCGCCCAGTCCCAGCTCGAGACGGCGCTGCAGACCATCAACGAGGGATTCACCTTCTTCGACGCCGAGGACCGTTGCGTTATCGCCAACCAGCGCTATCGGGAGTTCTTCGACCCCGACGATGTCTGTGTGCGCATCGGCGACACCTTCGAACAGATCCTGCGCCGCATGGTGGACCGCCGCCGGATCGGTCCGGCGCATTCCGACCACGAGAGCTGGCTGCAGCGGCGCCTGGCTGGCCACCGCACCGGAAGCTTCAACGAGGAAGTGCAGAGCGGCGACGGGCGCTGGTTCTCCATCAGCGAGCACGCCCTGCCCGGCGTCGGCGTGATCGGCGTGTCGACCGACATCACCGAGCGCAAGCGCCGCGAACAGGAACTGCAGACACAGCGCGACCTGATGCGTTCCGTTTTCGCCAGCATGAAACAGGGTATCTGCGTGGTGGATGCGGCGCTGCGCATCCGCACCACCAACCAGCGTTATCGCGATCTTCTGGATCTGCCCGCGGTGATGCTCGCGCCCGGTCGTCCCTTCCTCGACATCGTCGAGCACAACCTGGCGCGGGACGAATACGGCGACGACGCACAGAGCCGGCGCGTTCAGGGCTTCGCGGACCTGCTTCGGCGCCGGGAAGCGCATCGCTTCGAGCGGCACCGGCCCAATGGCACTGCGCTGGAGATCCAGGCCGACCCCCTGCGCGACGGCGGCATGATCATCAGCGTCATGGACATCACGGAGAGCTACCGCTTCCGCGAGAGCCTGAAGGAGCGCGAGCAGCGCTACCGCCAGCTCGTCGAGAGCAATCCCGATTCCATCCTGGTGCATCGCGACGGCCGCATCCTCTACGCCAACCGCGAATGCGTTCGCATGTTCCGCGCCGGCACCCGCGAAGCCCTGCTGCGGCGAGGCAGCAAGGCGCTGATGCATCCCGAGGACCTGCCCCGCATCGACAGCGACGTCCGCGCCATGCTGGCCGAGGGCGTGGGCAGCCACCGCGGCTCCATGAACTACCGGGCAATGCGCTTCGATGGCGAGGTATTCGAACTGGAGACCGAAACCTCCATCGTCCCCTTCGACGGGGATCCCGCCGTGCAGGTCATCGCGCGCGACGTCACCGCCCGGCGGGAGCGCGAAATGGCGCTTCGCCGCGCCAAGGAAGAGGCTGAACTCGCGAGCCGCGCGAAATCCGAGTTTCTCGCCAACATGAGCCACGAACTGCGCACCCCGCTCAACGCCATCATCGGCTTTGCCGAAATCCTGAGCGGGCGCATGTTCGGGCCTCTGGGCCACGATAAGTACGAGACCTACGCGGCCGACATCCACGAAAGCGGGCGGCACCTGCTGTCGGTCATCAACGACATTCTCGATCTCTCCAAGGCGGAGTCGGGCCAGTTCGACATCCACGAATCGACCTTCGATCTGGCCTTCTGCCTGCAGGCGTGCCTGCGTCTGGTCCAGGAGCGCGCCGACCGCAGGGGCGTGACAATCGTCAACTGCCTGGCAGATGCCCCGGTCGTGGAAATCCACGCCGACGAGCGCCTGATCAAGCAGATCCTGCTCAATCTGCTGTCCAACGCGGTGAAGTTTACCGAGCGCGGCGGCGAGGTCCGCATCGAGGCCGGCGTGAGGGGCCCGCGATTCGTCGTGAGCATCACCGACACCGGAATCGGCATCCCCCGCAACCGGATCGGCCGGATGTTCGAGGCCTTCACCCAGGGCCATACCGGGCTGTCGCGGAAGTTCGAAGGGACGGGGCTGGGACTTCCCTTGTCGCGTTCGCTTGCGGAACTGCACGGGGGAACGGTGGAGATCGACAGCGTGGAAGGCCAGGGCACGACGGCGGAACTGCATCTGCCGGCGACACGTGTCGCGCCGGCCGGCGACGACGCCTGAATACAGAAAAATTACGGGCTTGGAAATTTTCGCGGCGTGCTGATAGTCTCTGCCGCAACAACAAGAATGACATTGCTATGGGGAGGGAAATGGCCGCGATGCAAGCAGCATCGGCGTCTAGCGATGCCATATTGAAGGTTGTCGGAGTATCCAAATACTTCGGCGGGGTTCGCGCCGTCGCGGATGTCTCGATCGACGTCCCGAAGGGTTCGGTGTTCTCGGTCATCGGACCGAACGGCGCCGGCAAGACCTCGCTGGTCAACATGATCAGCGGCTTCTACACGCCCGACACGGGGTCCATCGAATTCCAGGGAAGGAGCATCGGCGGCCTGCGGCCGAACGAGCGCGCCGAACTGGGCATTGCCCGCACGTTCCAGAACATCGCCCTGTTCCGGGGTCTGTCGGTGCTCGAGAACCTGATGCTGGGCCGCCACGTGCGCATGCACTCGAACGTGCTCACCTCTTTCCTCTACTGGGGACCGGCCCAGAAGGAGGAGATCGAGCACCGCAAGAAGTGCGAGGAGATCATCGACTTTCTCAAGCTCAACGATCTGCGCAAACAGACCACCGGCGCCCTGCCCTACGGTTTCCAGAAGCGCGTCGAACTCGGCCGGGCGCTGGCCGTGGAACCTGATCTCCTGCTGCTGGACGAGCCGATGGCCGGCATGAACCAGGAGGAGAAGGAGGACATGGCCCGCTACGTTCTCGACGTGAACGAGGAACTGGGCACCACGATCATCCTGATCGAGCACGACATGGGCGTGGTGATGGACATTTCCGACCGTATCGCCGTGCTGGATCAGGGCACCAAGATTTCCGAGGGAACCCCGGCTGAGGTCCAGGCCGATCCGGCCGTGATCAATGCCTATCTCGGCACCTCGGACTGACAGGAGACAAGGGAGACATGACCGATACCCTCGCGAGCCTGTTGCTGAACAACGAGAAGCTCCGGCCGAACAAACCCGCGATGCGCGAGAAGAGCCTCGGCATCTGGCAGACCTACACCTGGAAGGATTACGTCGACAATGTCCGGCGCTTCGCGCTGGGCCTGAAGGCGCGGGGCTTCGGCCCCGGCGACAAGCTCTGCGTGGCCGGCGACAACCGGCCCCGCCTCTACTGGGCCGAGATGGCCGCCGTCTGCCTGGGCGGCACGGCAGTCCCCGTCTACTCCGACGCCATCGCCACGGAACTGATGTTCGTCCTCAACGACGCGGACGTGAAGGTGATCGTCGCCGAGGACCAGGAGCAGGTCGACAAGATCCTGTCGCTGCGCGAGAACCTGCCGGGACTGGAGCTTCTGGTCTTCGACGACCCGCTCGGCATGTCGAAATACGACGACCCGATCCTGAAGGACTTCGACTCCATACAGGCCGAGGGCGACAAGCTCGATGACGCCGGGTTCTACGACGCCGCCGCCGCGGTGAAGGCGGAGGATATCGCCTTCATGTGCTACACCTCCGGCACCACGGGGAACCCGAAGGGCGTGATGCTTTCGCACCACAATCTGGTGTCCGCCTCCCGGATCTTCCTGGAAAACGAGACGGTCAGGGAATCCGATGACTTCCTGTCCTATCTGCCGATGGCCTGGGTGGGCGAGGCGCTCTACAACACCGCCGTCAGCATCACTGCCGGCTGTGCCTCCAACTGTCCGGAATCGGGCGAGACCTTCCGCCGCGACGGCCGCGAGCTGGGGGCGACCGGCCTTGTCGCCGCGCCCCGCACGTTCGAGCAGATCCTGTCGGAAATCCAGGTCAAGGCCAATGACGCGCCGCCGCTGAAGCGCTGGGTCTTCAATACCTTCCGCGACGCCGCCGTCGAGATCGAGAACCTCAAGGCCGAAGGGCGCCCGGCGCCGTTCGGGAAGAAGCTGATGAAGTGGCTGGGCGAGATCCTGGTCTACGGCCCGATCCGCGACCAGTACGGCTTCCGCCGGGCGCGCTGGTGTTATGTCGGCGGTGCGCCGCTCGGGCCCGACACCTTCCGCTTCTTCCGCGCGATGGGGATCAATCTGAAGCAGCTCTACGGCTCCACGGAAGCCTGCGGCACGGTCACGCTGCAGCGCGACGGTGAAGCCTCGCCGGACAATGTCGGCAGGCCCTGCCCCGGCATCGAAGTGAAGATCGCGGAGAACGGCGAGGTGCTGGTCAGAAGCCCGGGAATCTTCGTCGGCTACTACAAGAACGAAAAGGCCACCCGGGAGACGATCGACGAGGAAGGCTGGTTCCACACCGGCGACGCCGGCATTCTGGAGAGCACGGGCGAACTCATCATCATCGACCGCGCAAAGGACGTGGGCAAGCTGGTCGACGGCTCGCCCTTCGCGCCGCAATACGTCGAGAACAAGCTGAAGTTCAGCCCCTACATCTCCGAGGCCGTCTCCTTCGGTCACGAGAAGCCCTATGTCTGCGCGATGATCGCCATCGACTACAACACCGTGGGCAACTGGGCCGAGAAGGAAGGCATCGCCTACTCCAACTACATGGATCTGTCGCAGAAGCAGAAGGTTCGCGACCTGGTCCATGACGAGATCGTCCGCATCAACCAGAGCCTGCCGGAAGTCAGCCGCATCAAGCGCTTCCTGCTGCTCGCCAAGGACCTCGACGCGGACGACGCCGAGGTCACGCGCACGCGCAAGCTCCGGCGCGGCTATATCGCGGAAAAGTACGAACCAGTGATCGAGGCCTTCTACGGGGGAGAGAAGGAGGTCGACATCACGACTGAGGTCACGTTCGAGGACGGTCGGAAAGCGACGATGGACGCGCATCTGACCATCCAGGACGCGGCCTAGAGGGAGGAATTCGGAACATGGACATGTTCGTTGTCTGGTATTTCCTGGAGTCGACGATCAACGGGGCGCTCATCGGTCTGATGTACGCCCTGGTCGCCCTGGGTTTCGTGCTGATCTACAAGTCGACCGACGCGATCAACTTCGCGCAGGGCCAGTTCGTGATGATTTCCGGCATGATGGTCGCGGCGCTGGCCGCCGACTATTCGATACCGGTCTTCATCGCGGCCATCATGGCCCTGGTCTTCATGGTGCTGTTCAACGTCGCGCTGGAGCGCGTCGTGCTCAGGCCCATGATCGGCCGGCCGGTCGTCGCCATCATCATGGCCACGATCGGACTCGCCGCCTTCCTCGAGGGCGTGTTCCCGATGTTCTTCGGCTCGGCGACGCGCTCGCTCGATATCGGCGTTCCGAACGATCCCTGGATCATCGGGCAGATCTACCTGACGCCGATCAACGTGGTCGGCGCCCTGGTCGCCATCGCCTTCTTCGCGGGCTTCGGCTGGTTCTTCATGAAGTCCCGCAAGGGCGTCGCGCTGCGCGCGGTCGCCGACAACCATCAGGTTTCCATGGCGATGGGCATCAACGTCGAGCGCTACTTCGTGCTGGCCTGGTCGATGGCCGGCGTCGTCGCCGTGCTCGGCGGCCTGCTCTGGGGCAGCGCCATCGGCGTCGACAACACCCTGGCGGTGGTCGGCCTGAAAGTGTTCCCGGTGGTGATCCTGGGCGGCCTGGAATCCATCAAGGGCTGCGTCGTCGGCGGCATCATCGTCGGCGTGGTCGAGGCCTGGGGCGGGACCTATATCGACCCGGCCATGACCCAGGAATGGTTCCGCGAATTCTTCCCCTTCGAGGGCGGCGGCACCAAGGACTTCCTGCCCTATCTGCTGATGATCGCGGTGCTGTTCTTCCGGCCCTACGGTCTGTTCGGCAAAGTGCAGATCGAGAGGGTCTGATCGATGTTTCATCGTGAGAGCGGTTTCTACAAGACATCCTACGCCGCGGACTTCGCCCTCTACCCGCTGCCGATCGCGCGCTGGTCGGTCATCGGGTTCGCGATCCTGTTCTTCGCAATCGTGCCCCTGCTCGTGCCCAGCTACTACCTCACCATGCTCAACCTGGTGGGCATCGCGATTGTCGGCGCGCTGGGCCTGAACATCCTGCTGGGTCTGACGGGACAGATATCCATCGGCCACGCCGCGTTCATGTCGGTCGGCGCCTACACGGCGGCGAACCTGGCGACGCGGCTGGATCTGCCCTTCTACATCACGCTGCCCGCCGGCGGCCTGATGGCGGCGGCGGTCGGCATCATCGTCGGCTTCCCGTCTGTGCGCATCAAGGGACTCTACCTGGCGATCTCGACCCTGGCGGCGCAGTTCATCATCGACTGGATCATCATTCACACGCCGGCGATCTCAGGCGGCGCGTCGGCTTCGATCCAGGTGCCCAGGCCCTGGCTCTTCGGCATCCAGCTCGACACCCAGGTCGAGCTCTACATGTTCATCCTGTGCGTGGTGACGATCGCGATCGTGGGCGCTCTGAACCTCGCCCGAAGCCGCATCGGCCGGGCCTTCATCGCGATCCGCGACCAGGACATCGCCGCCGAGATCATCGGCATCGACGTCCGCCGCTACAAGCTGATGGCCTTCGCCATCTCCTCGTTCTACGCGGGCGTGGCCGGTGTGCTCTACACCTACTATTCGGGCGTGGCGAACAACGAGTTCTTCCCGCTGCTGATTTCCATCGACTATCTGGCCATGGTCATCATCGGCGGCATGGGATCGGTGCTGGGCGCCATCTTCGGCGCGACCTTCGTCACCCTGCTGCCCATCGTGATCGACCTGGTGATGTCATATATCGGACCGTTCTTCATGGGCGACTCGAGCGGGTTGTCGGGGATCAAGTCTCATCTCAGGCTCGTGGTGTTCGGCGGGCTGATCATGTTCTTCCTGGTCGTGGAGCCCGAAGGGCTGAACCGGCTGTGGTTGAATATCCGGAATTACTTCCGGGTCTGGCCGTTCTCGTACTGAGCGGCCGCAAGCGTTCCGCCCCTGGAGAGGCGGCGGATCTGTAACAAAGGGAGGTAGTAACTCATGAGAGTACTCATCAAGACGTTGACGGCCGCGGGCGTACTCGCCGCCGCCGTGGCGTCCTTCACCGCCGCTCAGGCGGACGAGATCGTCATCGGCCAGATGACGGACCGCACCGGGATCACCGCGAATGTCGGCAACCCGTTCGGCGACGCGGTGCAGGACTATGTCCGCCTGATCAACAAGCAGGGCGGCGTGAACGGTCACACGATCCGCGTCGTCGAGATCGACAACCAGTACAAGGTGCCGCCCGCGATCGAGGGCTATCAGCGCATCAAGTCCGAGGGCGCGGTGCTCGTCGGTCTGTTCGGTACGCCGGTGACCCAGGCCCTGACCGCGGACCTGGAAAAGGATCAGATCCCCGGCACCTCGCCGGGCTTCGGCACCGCAGCGTCGGCGGATGGCGAGCACTATCCGTATCTGTTCCCCGCGGCGGCCAGTTACTGGTCGCAGGCCGGCGGCGCGGTCGAGTTCGCGCGCCAGCGCCTGGGCGGCGACCTGAAGGGCAAGAAGATCGCCTACCTGTTCTTCGACAATCCAGCCGGCCGTGAGGGCCTGCCCGTCGTCCGCAAGCTGGCGGAGATGGAAGGCTTCGACCTGCAGGAGTTCCCGGTCCCCTCGCCCGGCATCGAGATGGACAACCAGGCGCGCGACATCGCCCGCCGGTTCCGGGCCGATTTCGTGATAACTCACCTGTTCGGGCGCGCGCCGTCGGTGTCGATGCAGGCGCTGCGCCGCGCCGGCTACCCGCTGGAGCAGGTCGTGTCCTTCGTCTGGGGCCAGTCCGAAGC
>NZ_PIGG01000072.1 GCF_002924445.1 Minwuia thermotolerans | reverse complement strand
CCGCCGGACGGGATCTACGACGTCAATGGCTGGGACCTGCCGAAGGCGCTGAAGCTGCTGCTCAAGGGCAATGCCGTGGTCATCGAATGGCTGACCTCGCCCTATGCCTATGCAGGCGACTCCCGCTTCCGTGACGAATTGCTGGCCCTGGCGCGCGAGGTCGTGCAGCCCGCGGCGATCGCCAACCACTACCTTCATCTCGGCGAGCGCCAGTACCGGCGCAGCCTCGAAGGCCGGGCGGCCGTCTCGCTGAAGAAGGTCTTCTACGCCCTGCGCCCGGCGATCGCGCTCCGCTGGATGCGCCACCACCCGGGTGAGACGGTCGCTCCCATGGCGTTCGGGGCGCTGGTCGACGAAAGCGGCCTGCCGGGAGAGGTGCAATCAGTGATCGACGAACTCCTCGCCCGCAAGGCCGAAACCCGCGAGATGGGCGAGGGCGAACAGCCGGCGTCGATCGCGAACTTGATCGAGGCGGAGTTTGGGCAGGGTCGGGACCGATGGCCCGCCTCCTCGCCAGGTCCAATGCCAGGTGGTATCCGCGCAGCCGATCTGATGTTTCGCCGTTGGCTCGAGTAGCTACCGACCCTCTTCGTTCCTACCGCGCGGCTCTTTAGCGATCGGCCATTCCGCATCCTGACGATCGTGTACTGCCATACGAGTGAGGCTCTCGCGACCGTTGTGAGAACAAACCTCCGAATGCACCAGGTGGTCGAGGAGCTCGATCGAATTGCCAGGCGACGCGGCAAGCCGCGGAGTATCCGTATCGACAACGGCTCGTCGTATATCGCCCACGACCTGGCGGACTGACTCGGCGAGCGCAGCATGGAGCACGTCCGTAACGCCCCGAACCCCCGCAAACCCAGGGCAAGATCGAGCGGTGGCACCAGACCCTCAAGAACCGCATCCTGCTCGAGAACTACTATCTGCCGGGCACCCTCGCGCAGGCCGTAGAAGCCTTCGTCGAGCACTACAACCACTGCCGATACCACGACAGCATCGGCAATCTCACTCCGGCCGACGACTATCTCGGGCGCGACCAGGACACGCTCAAGGAAAGGAGGAAGATCACGAAGCAGACCACAAAGCAGCGCTGCTTGCTCAACCAGAGACAGGCCGCGTAGGACCGAAACCGGTGAGCCAGATCCTCCAAAGGGCATCACGTCAGGACGCATATTCTATCTGACGATGGACACCGTCGGCGGGCCATCTCCGACGGCGACTCCGTCTGCGACATGTGCTGGATAGCGCGGGCCTCGGGTATCGTCCGGCACGGTCCCCGAACCGGGCCGCAGTAATCCGGATGGCGGCGACCCAACGAGCGCTTCGGTATCAACTCAATTCCTCTTGCTCCGGCGACGGCCGCCCGACGCTGAGGATCGCGTCGAAGAACAGGCGCGGCCGACCCCAGAGCGAGTTGATAAAGATCGCGGTCACGCTGGCCGCCATGGCGACCATGGCCCAGACGGGATAGAGCAAGCCTGTCGCCGCGATCGGCACCCCGATGCCGTTGAACAGGAAAGCAAGAGAGACGTTCTGCAACATCTTCCGATAGCCCCCGCGGCTGATCTCGCGGGCTTCGGCGACATTCGCGATACGGTTGTTCAGGATGATGATGTCGGCGGCGTCGATGGCGATATCGGTGCCCGAGCCCATGGCAATGCCGACATCCGCCTGCATCAGGGCGGGCGCGTCGTTGATGCCGTCGCCCACCATCGCCGTACGCCCGCGTTTCTGAATATCTCGGATCAACTCGGCCTTCTCGCCCGGCAGCACTCCGGCGTGAACCTCATCAATGCCAAGGTATCCGGCGACGCGGGCTGCGGTGCGTTCGTTATCTCCGGTGACAAGCACAGTGCGAACACCGGCATCGCGAAGCCCGGCGATAGTTTCGACCGCATCGTCGCGCAGTGTGTCACCGAGCGCCAAAAGTCCGACAAGCTCGCCGTCGCGAGCGACGACAATGACCGTGCGTCCCTTGTCCTCCAGTTCGTCGACCCGTTGCTCGATTGGCGTGAGATCCGCGCTGCGTTCTCTCAAGAAGCGCGGACTTCCCAGGAGGATATCCGCACCATCGATGCACGCGGCGACACCTTTGCCGGGCGTCGCCGTGAATGTTTCGGCATCAGGTGGCGTCAGACCCGTCTCGAACGCCGCCTCGACGACGGCCTCGGCCAACGGGTGCTCGGATGCAGCCTCGGCAGCGGCGGCGAGCGCGAGCAACCCATCGGTATCGCCCGACACCGCTTCGACTTCATGCACACGTGGCCGGCCCTCGGTCAGCGTGCCTGTCTTGTCGAAGGCAATCTGGCGCACCAGACGATAGCCCTGGAACGCCTCACCGGTGCGCATCAGGATACCTTTCTCGGCCGCCTCGCCCGCGCCGCGAACGATCGAGAGCGGCGCGGATATGCCAACGGCGCACGGATAGCCCATGACGAGTACGCTGAGGCCCGCGAATACCGCACGCTGAAGGTCCGGCGAAAAGCCCAGCAATTGGGGAAGAAACGCCCAGCCAAGAAAAGAGAGGATCGAGATCGCGAGCACCGCCGGCGTGTAGACACGCAGCACCCGGTCCACCAGGTGCAGCAGGCCGGGCTTCAGGGCGCGGGCATCTTCCACTTCGCGCGCTACGCGTTGCAAGAAGCTCTCCGCGCCGACGGCCGTGACCCGGACCAGCAGCGTGCCATTGCCGTTGATGGTGCCGCCAATGACCGTGTCGCCTGCCTGCCGCTCGACCGGCATGGGTTCGCCGGTGACGAGCGACTGATCCACGGCGGAGCGGCCTTCGACAACCTTGCCGTCCACGGGCAGGCGCTCGCCCGGGCGGACACGCACAAGGTCCCCTTGTGCCACTTCGGAAAGCGGGATTTCGACCTCCTGACCGTCGCGCTGAACGCGGGCGGTCTCCGGCTGAAGGTCGAGGAGGCGTTTGACCGCCTGCGAGGATCTTGTCTTGACGATCAGCGACAGCCATTCGGAGAAGATGTGATAGGTCGCAACCATGACCGCGACCGCGAAGAATGGCGCCGTCGGATAGCCGGGGCGATCAAGCACAAGTCCGATGATCCCGCCGGCCAGCCCGGCAAAGGCGCCCGCTTCCAGCAAAACGTGCTGGTTCAGGATGCCGCGGCGCAGCGCCTGATAAGCCATTGTGAGTATGTGACGTGCGACGCCGAAGACGAGCGCCACCGCCAGCACGCCCACGATCCAGGGCGTGGCGCCGGCCAGCATTCCTTCGCTCTTGAGGGCGAGCAGTCCGACCGTGATGGCGCCGAGGCTCCCCGCGCCGGCGATCGCCGGCCACAGCCCGCGCGCCCTGAGCACGAGGAAGACGAAGGCGACCAGGCTGACCGTCGCCAGCGCCGGCAGGGCCAGGGAGAAGCGGCCGGCGGGGTCGGTAATCAGCGCGATGGACAGGAGGCTGAAGGCCGTGGCGGTCAGAAACCGACGGCCCTCGGCGACCAGTTCGCGTTCCTCTTCGTCGAACGGTCGCAGCTTGTTCGGATCGTGGATCGTGTAGCCGATGTCGCGGAGCGTGCCGAGCAGGGTCTCGGGCGTTGTGACCTCTGGATCGTATTCGACCAGCGCCTGTTCGTGCGTCAGGCTCACAGCGACCTTTTCGACGCCCTTCTGCCGGCCGAGCGCTTTCTCGATCGTGCCTGTGCACAGCGAGCAGTGCAGCCCGCCGATTCGGGCGCGGATGCGGACACGACCGGGACGCTCAGAAGGCTCCTCGCTCCACGGCGGCGCCGAACCCCGGGAGATGGCGGCGGTCGTCATGGCGTGCATCCTTTCATGTCACGGTGTCGTCCCCGGGTCGATATCGGCGAAAAGGCCAAACCCGATCGACCATGCGCCGAGCCCGACGAGGACCAGTCCCGCGAAGACCGGATAGCGCCCCGACAGCGCGGCGAAACGATCGAGAAGGGCGCGTGCGCCGGGGATCAGCACCATCACCACCAATGGCAGTGAAAGCGCGAAACCGAAAACTGCGAGTGCCGCGAACCCTGTGAGGGCGTTTGCGCCGTCAGAAACAGCCGCCCCCGCCAGCAGCGCGAACAGCAGTGGCGCCGCGCAGGCCGGGATGTTCAATCCGAACAACAGGCCCAACCCCACAGACCCGCTCCGCCCGCTCAGCCGTTTAAGGCCCGGGCCCAACGAGACCATGAGCGCCGGAGCGCGCCCTGTCGCAAGCAACAGGCCCAAGCCGACATAGGCCACGCCGAGAAGCAGCCAGGCGCCGCGTTGCAAATCGAGGAACAGCGACCCGATCACCGCAGCAAGAACGCCCAACAGCCCGATGAAGATGGCCCGCGTGAGTGTGAACAGGGATGTTTCCGCGAGCTTGGCCAACGCGCTCTTGCCTTCGAGATATTTGATGAAGACGAGGCTCGACCCGATCGAACACGGTTCGACGAACCCGATCAGGCCAAGACCGGCCGGGATCGCGACGATGCCCATGAAGCTGGTTTCAAGCATGTTCAGTTTGAGTTTGCGGTGAAACCGCCTTTGGCGATCGCCTCTACGAGATCGGTAGTCGAGGCCGCGTTCTGATCGTGCAATATGCGGGCGCGGCGTTCGTCGAAGGAGACCTCAGCCTGTCGAACACCCGGCACCCGGGCAACCAGCACCTCGATTGTCCGGGCACAGCCGTCACAGTGCATACCCTCGATGGTCAGGGTCGTCGTCTTCATGTCCCGCTGCCTTATCTAGATCTGAACGTCGTCGAAGAAGTCGCTGTCTCGGCACCTGCCGGTTCGCGCTGCATGGCATCGAGAATCGTGCAGGCCCTGACGTTGCCGCCGCCCGGACAACTGGCGATCAGCTCATCAAGCGCGGCGCGGATCTGCGTAAGCTGATCGAGCTTGGCCTGGACCTCGGCGCGCTTCCCGATCGCGCGAGCGCGTACGTCGCCACAGTCTGCGCGAGGGTCGGCGCGTAACGAGAGAAGCTCAGCGACCTCGGCCAGGGAGAAGCCGATCTCCTGGGCCTGCCGGATAAAGCGGATGCGCGAGACGGTTTCGTCGGGATAGGTCCGGTATCCGCTCTCCGGCTTGCGCGGCTGCGCAATCAGGCCGCGGCGCTCGTAGAACCGGATCGTCGCGATCCGCACGCCTGCCGCCTTCGCCGCTCTGCCGATTGTCATGTTCGCCTTCGCCATGCGCTTCCTCCTTGCTGATCATTGTGATCCCCGCACCATGGTGCAGGGTCAAGCACGGCGGCAGCGATGACCTGTACCGGGGCGAGCGGTTCTCACGCGCGGCGGCGAGAGTTACCCCGCACAGCAGGACAGCATCGCCACGTCCTTTTCGAAGGTTTGGGCCGCGAGCTTCAGCCCTTCCACGGTGGTGAGATACGGGAAGATCGTCTCGCCGAGTCCCTTTGCCGTCATGCCGGCCTTGAGGGCAAGCGCCAGCGTCTGGACACTGTCGGCGCCTTCGGGCGCGAGGATCTGGCCGCCCAGCAGGCGGTCGGTTTCCGCGTCGGCGACCAGCTTGATGAGCCCGCGCGTATCGCGCGCCGCAAGCGCCCGGGGCACCTGGTCGAGCGGCAGGACCGAGGTCTTGACGTCGTAGCCCGCTTCTCGGGCCGCGGCCTCGCTCAGACCGACGCCAGCCACCTGAGGGTCGGTGAACACCACCCAGGGCATGGCGCTGTTGTCGTAGACAAGGCTGTCGCCATTCAGCGCATTGAGGGCGGCGAGCCTGGCGCCATAGGCGGCCATGTAGACGAACTGGTCGCGGCCGGTGACATCGCCGGCGGCGTAGAGATCGGCCTTGGAGGTGCGCATCCGCTCGTCGACCGCGACGCCGCCATTGTTGGCGAGCTGGACGCCGTTCTGCGGAAGATCGAGCCCGCGCGTATTGGGCGTCCGCCCCGTCGCGACCAGCACCTGTTCCGCCCTCAACGTCTCCCCTCGCCCCTCGATCTCCACGGTCAGCGCAACGCGGTCGTCCGCTCGTGCGATCTGCCGGTATGCGAGGCCATCGCGAACGATGAGGCCTTCGTCGCGCAGATACCCGGTCAGCGCTTCCGAGACTTCCGGCTCGGCCTCCGGCAGCAGACGCGACCGGGTTACCAGCGTCACCTCCGTGCCCATGCGCGCAAACATCTGCGCGAGCTCGCAGCCGACATAGCCACCGCCGATGACAATCAGCGAGCGGGGCAGCGCCGTCAGTTCCAGCGCCGTGGTGCTGGACAGCCAGGGAACATCGTCGATACCGGGAATATCCGGCTTTGCCGGCGCGGCGCCGGTCGTGATGACGGCCTTCCCTGCCGGCACGGTCTGCCCGTCCACGGCAATACCGTCAGGGCTCAGGCGTGCGGCCCCGTCGAGATAGGATATACTGGGCCAGGCGGACAGCAGTTCCACGTATTTGCCCTGGCGCAGGCTCGTCACGAGATCGTCCTTGGCCGCCACGAGAGCTTGCCAGTCCGTCACCTGCGCCTCACCGGAAAGGCCCGGGAAACGGCTGGCGGTGCGCGCACCGTGCAGGGCCTCGGCGGCGCGGATCATGGTCTTCGAAGGCACGCAGCCCACATTGACGCAGGTGCCGCCGATGGTCCCGTGGCCGATAAGGGCGACATTGGCGCCCTGTTCGGCCGCCGTGATGGCGGCGGAGAATCCCGCGGAGCCTGCGCCGATGACAGCAATGTCGTATCGCCCGCCCAAGCGCGATGTGCAGCAATCGGCCATGTCACCCGGTCTCCTTCGTTGCTTCGGGATCGGATTGGCGGCAGGCGATGGACTGCCGCCGCCGCCAGAGGCCATAGGCCGTGATGCCAATGAAGATCGCGAGTGTGGGCAGCAGCACGTAATCCAGCCAGCCGAGCCAGGCCGAGAGGCCAACCACGCCCAGGCCGATGACCAGCACCGGCGTGAAGCAGCAGATGGCGGCGATGACGGTGCCGATGACACCGGTCTTGATGATCGTGGCGTCCTTCATCCGCGCGCCATCACGGTTTCGATCTGGCGGGATATCCTGCATTCGTCGAGGCGGCGGCAATATCCGCGGCGGACGTAATGTTCGGGTCGAACACGGCCGTGGCGGTTCTGGCCTCCAGGTCCGTCTGGACGGAGCGCACGCCTTCTACTCCTTCCATGGCCTTGCGCACGGTGATCGGGCACAGGGCGCAGGTCATGTTCTCGATGGCGAAGATTGCAGTGGCGGTCTCCGTCGCGACGTTGGTCGACTGCGCGTTCACCTGCGACTGGGGTACGAGGAAAAGCGAAGCGCCGATGCCCAGGATAGCCACCGCAGTGGCAACGATGAGAGGTCGTTTCATGTGTCTGTTTCCTAGTAAAACAGCGGCGCCCACCAGTTGATCGTCAGCGCCAGTATGACCAGCGCCGTCCCGATCCAGAGGGCCGCTTGCGTGATGATTGAGGACTGCGGGCGCGCGCAGTAGCTGTCGTCGGCGCAAGCCTTCCTCGACTTCACATACACCTGATGGAAGCCGAGCCCGATGAAGACGAGGGCGACTGCGGCAAAGTATGGTTTGTAAGGCTCCAGCGCCGTCAGATTGCCGATCCACGCCCCCGAGACGCCCAGCGTGAGCAGGGCGAGCGGCGCAATGCAGCACGATGACGCCAGGACCGCGCCGATCAGCCCGCCGGCCGCATACCAGCGCTTTCTGCTATCCCCGGCGTTTTCCGGGGTTTCGTGGGCTTCCGGGTCGGTTCGCACCTCGTGCATGTCGGTCTGTCCTCGATCTTGTTCATTTTTCAGGGTAGGGTCTGTAGTGACTACAGGCTCAAGAGGTTTCTGCAGAACAATGAGGCACGACACGTCAGGAACGGGATTGCACCGCGCCGCGCTTGCGCGCCGCACCGGCTGCAACCTTGAGACCATTCGCTACTACGAGAAGATCGGCATGATGCCGGAACCGCCGCGCACCGAGGCCGGTTATCGCGTCTACGACAACGGCCATGTGGAACGGCTGCGCTTCATCCTGCGGGCACGCGAGCTGGGCTTCTCACTTGACGACATCCGGGGGCTGCTCGCCCTCGTCGATGGCGGTACGCAAACCTGCGCCGAGGTGAAGGAGCGCACCGAACGGCACCTCGCCGATGTGCGTGCGAAGATCGCCGATCTCAAACGCATCGAGCAGGTCCTGGCGGACACTTCCGCCAGGTGCTCAGGCGATAGAATTCCGGAATGCCCGGTCCTGGATGCGCTGACGGAATAATCATGTCGGATCGATCACTGAACCGGCCCCGCGATAGCCGGACCGTGCAGTGTCCGATCACTCTCGCAACTGCTTCGAGCGCCAGGTATCCCCCACGGACATTCGCTATCCGATCTGTCCCAGGATTGGAAAGGTGTCGAGCAGCCAGAATGCGAAGGCAGAGAGATAGTCAGTGATCATCGCAACGCCCATCACGATCAGGATGACCCCGGCGACCTGATTCAGACGGCGGCCCAGTCGGCCAATGGAGCGCAGACGCCGCGCCAGTCGGTCGGTGAACGCCGCAGCCAGGAGGAAGGGCACGCCAAGCCCGGCCGAGTAGACGGCAAGCAGGGTTGTGCCCTCGGAGACCGTCGCGGACGCCGCTGTTGTCGTCAGGATGGCGCCCAGAATCGGCCCGATGCAAGGCGTCCAGCCGAACGCGAATGCGAGACCGAGGACATAGGCAG
>NZ_PIGG01000071.1 GCF_002924445.1 Minwuia thermotolerans | reverse complement strand
TCGTCGACCAGCTGGTGGCGTTGCTGCGCGACCCGCTGCGGGTGATGGGCCTGCTGGTGCATGAAGATGACGACAGCAACGAAGTGACCCGAACACTCGATGCGGCCAACGCCACCGCCGATGTCCTGACCGGCGCCGACCGCGATACGCGATTGAGGATGCTCGCCGCCCTCCTCCAACGCGCCGAACTCAGAGAGAACTCCATCATGGTACACCTCCGGCCCTCCGCGATTGACACCGGGGAGGTAACCCGCGGCCAACAGATTCTCGCCGAGGAGGAGAATGACGATGCAACTCTGGCCGTGGAACTGCCGGTGAAGCTTTCACGCAGAGGGACAGGCAGCCGCATCATCCTGACAGGCGGCGAACAGGAAGTCGGTGGGCCCGACGCAAACCTCATCCGCCTCATCGCTGACGCGCATCGCTGGAACCGGATGCTGGCGGAAGGCGAGGTCGCTTCACTTCGGGAGCTTGCCAGGCGCGAACGGCTCGATAGCAGTGACGTCAGCAGGGCGCTCAACCTCGCCTGTCTCGCACCCGACATCATTGAGGCTATCCTCGATGGGCGTCAGCCAGTGGGTCTGACGGCGAAGCAACTCAAGCGGATGAACGAACTGCCGCTCGAATGGCAGGCGCAACGCAAGGTGCTTGGCTTCCCGGCCTGACCGCCTTATCGCTCAACCCTATCTGATGGTTTGGACCCCGAAATCGGCCCGAAGAGACGCGGGCGCATTTGGCGGGGAATCGTCTCTCGTTTGACGTCTCCCGGGACGCTCTTCAGCGCGGCGAGCCCCGCAAAGCCGGGCAATCCGCCGGTCTCCGGCGGGACGCTGTGTGGACGTGGGTTCGCGGGAGACGGGGTGGTGGTGTCGGCAGTCCCGACCCAGCCAGTCTCTTGCATCGAATTCCCTGATAAGGCCGGAAAAACAGGGAATTTTGTCGAATTTACAGGGAATCGGGGACCGCTGGGCGTCCATTTATCCAGCCATGACAGGGTGTTAGGTGTAGAATTCCCTACGCACTGGAACAGGGAATTTTTTGAGCCGAACAGGGAATTTGAAACGCCGATCAGGGAATTCCGGTAAGCGCCGATGACCACCGCGCTACCCAGCTACACCACGTCCGAGGACGTCACCGAAACTTGTCGCCCTCAGCGGCCGCCTCGGCCGGTCAAATTTTACCTGACAGCGTCCCGGCCGACCTTCTATTGCGCTGAGGGCGTGTGCGCCGGCGATGGTCGCAAACCCGGAAGATCGATAGGATCGCCAGAACGACGGGGGACATACTGGTGGCCAGCGAAACCGAACTGCTCGAAAAGCTGGAGAAGATCGAGGCGCTCTTCGCGGGCGCCACGACCCCCGGCGAGAAGGCCGCGGCCGATGCGGCAGCGGACCGTATCCGGGCCCGGCTCAAGCAGACGGAACGTCGGGAGAAAGCCGCCGAGATCAGGTTCAGCCTGCCCGACCCATGGTCGCGTCAACTTTTCTGTGCGCTTTGCCGGCGCTACGGCCTCCGGCCGTACCGCTACCGTCGCATGCAACGGCAGAGCATCGTCGTGCGGGCACCATCGAGCTTCGTCGATGAGGTGCTGTTGCCCGAATTCCAACAACTCAACGAGGCGCTCACCACATACCTGGCCGAAATCACCGACACGGTGATCCGAACCGCAATCCACGGTGAGACCAGCGAGGCCGAGGTCGTCGCCGAGCGGCCTCAGGTCGGTCGGTGACCACGTACGGCACCCGGGAAGTGCTCGCCGGCCTCGTCGAGCGTGTCACATTCCACAGCCTCGAGAGCGGTTTTTGCGTTCTGCGGGTGAAGGCACGCGGTCACCGTGACCTGATCACGACGGTCGGCCACGCGGCGTCGATCTCGGCCGGCGAATGGGTGACCGCGTCCGGCGAATGGGTCAACGACCGCATCCACGGTCCGCAGTTCAAGGCGCGGTTCCTGAAGACCTCGGCGCCATCGTCGCTCGAAGGCATCGAGAAATACCTCGGCTCCGGCATGATCCGAGGCATCGGACCAGTCTACGCCAAGCGGATGGTCAGGCAATTCGGCAAGGACGTCTTCGACATCATCGAGGCGGCGCCCGAGCGGCTCAGGGAAATCGACGGCATCGGGCCGAAGCGGGCCGACAGGATCACCTCGGCCTGGGCGGACCAGAAGGTCATCCGGGAGATCATGGTGTTTCTGCACAGCCATGGTGTCGGGACCGCCCGAGCGGTACGCATCTTCAAGACCTATGGCACGGACGCGGTCCAGGTCATGAGCGAGAACCCTTATCGTCTGGCCAGAGATATCCGCGGTATCGGGTTCCGGACCGCGGACATGATCGCGGAGAAGCTCGGGATCGAGAAGACCGCGATGATCCGCGTGCGGGCCGGAATCTCCTACGCGCTGACCGAGGCGATGAGTGACGGCCATTGCGGCCTGCCGATGGACGAACTGGTCCCGCTGGCCTTCAAGCTGCTGGAGGTGCCGGACACGCTGATCCAGACCGCGATCGATCTGGAAATGACCGAAGGCACGATCACGGCCGATACGGTTGCAGGGACGGCGTGTGTCTTTCTGAGCGGGCTTTATCACGCGGAGCGCGCCATCGCTGATCGGCTCCGCTGCCTGAACGCCGGGTCCATGCCATGGCCGGAACTCGATGCCGAGAAGGCGCTGCCGTGGATCGAAATGAAGACGGGCCTCACCCTTGCGCAGAGCCAGGCCGAGGCCATCCGCCTCGCCCTTCGCTCGAAGGTGATGGTGATCACCGGTGGCCCGGGCGTCGGCAAGACCACGATCGTCAACTCGATCCTGCAGATCCTGAGCGCAAAGGCGGTGCGGCTCCTGCTCTGCGCACCGACCGGGCGGGCCGCAAAGCGGATGAAAGAGGCCACCGGCATGGATGCCCGGACCATCCATCGCCTGCTGGAGATCGACCCGAAGTCCTTCGGCTTCAAGCGCAACGAGGACAACCCGCTGCAATGCGATCTGCTGGTTGTCGATGAAAGTTCGATGGTCGATGTCTCGCTGATGCAATCGCTGCTGAAGGCGGTCCCGGATAGCGCCGCCCTTCTGATCGTCGGCGATATTGACCAGCTGCCATCCGTGGGGCCGGGTCAGGTCCTGGCCGACATCATCGGCTCGGGGAAAATTCCGGTCATGCGGCTGACGGAGGTGTTCCGCCAGGCGGCCCGCAGCAAGATCATCACGAGCGCGCACCGGATAAACCAGGGTCAGATACCGGACCTCACCCGACCAGCCGGCGAGAGCGATTTCTACTTCGTCGCCGCCGAAGATCCGGAGCAGGCCGTCGCGCGCATCCTGGAATTGGTGAAGTCCCGGATCCCGAAGCGCTTCGGGCTGGATCCCATCCGGGACATTCAGGTGCTCTGTCCGATGAACCGCGGCGGTGTCGGCGCCCGCTCGCTGAACGTCGAACTGCAGGCCGCACTCAATCCCTCCGGCGACAACAGGATCGAACGCTTCGGTTGGACATTCGCACCCGACGACAAGGTCATGCAGATCCAGAACGACTACGACAAGGAGGTCTACAACGGCGACATCGGCTACGTGGACGGGCTGGACGCAGACGAAGGCGAGTTGGTCGTCGATTTCGATGGCCGTGCGGTCAGCTATGTCTTCGGCGAGCTCGACACGCTGGTGCCGGCCTATGCCGCGACGATCCACAAGAGCCAGGGGTCGGAGTATCCCGCGGTCGTCATCCCGCTGCTGACCCAGCATTACGCGATGTTGCAGCGTAATCTGCTCTACACGGGGATCACCCGCGGCAAGCAGCTCGTCGTGCTTGTCGGCCAGCGGAAGGCCGTAGCCATCGCGGTGAAGAACGTGTCCGGCCGGCGACGGTGGTCGAAGCTGGACGAATGGCTGGTTGGAGAGTGTAGCGCGTGATCGAGTTCAAGAAGATACCAGATGATCACCCGGCGCTTTCCCATTCGCCGATGGTTCGAGGACTCGTAAAGACCTGCGACTACATCGCCGAACATGGCGGCATCGGCCTGACGCCATCGAAGGCCTTCAATCGCAAATTCGTTGAGTGGGCGGCGGGCGAGTTCGACTGGCCGGGCTATACCGAGGCCGATCTCTACGCGATCAACAAGGTCCTGAACGAGATCGACTTCCCACCGCTCAAGCTGCTGCACGGACTGATGAATTTGATGAAGCTCGGCCGGCACTACAAAGGCCAGTTCAGGCTGACCAGATCGGGTCAGGCGCTGGTCGGCCACCCCGGTCAGATCTTCGGCACCGTCGTCCCGTTCTTCGTCTTCCGAGTGAACCATGCCAGCTTATCGCGGTTCGAAGACGAGCCGATCCTTGGCAACTGGGACATCTTCCTCAACGTGCTGAACGTCGAGACCGAGGATGGCGCCAGGGGCGCGGATCTTCGCCGCGTGTTCTATGGCGAGCCCGGTTCTGGCTACGACAAGATGATGGGCCGGCTCTACGCCGAGGTCCTGAGGCCGCTCTGCTGGGCGGGTCTTCTGAAGAAGGAAGAGAGCGCAACCCGGTACCGCACCGAGGAGGCGCTGTTTCTCAAGACACCGCTGTGGAAGGTCGCGCTGGCACTCGATATCGATGGCGGGCATTGCCATGGGTGAACGGCCGGTCGAAACAGGGGCCTGTTCACCTCCCAAGCTGGCAAAACAGCGACTTATGTGATTTACTTGCCTTCAGTGGAAAGGCTGGCCCGACGCAGTCTTTCCAGATTGCCACCCGCGGCGAACTCGTGATGTCCGCCGCGCATTCGTCGGAGTCCGATCATGCCTTTGCTGAATATCAACCGCCCGGATGGTTTCAACGTACTCCTCGGTAGGATGCTCTATCCGGACGAGCAGCCGGATGAAACCAGGCGCGCCGCGGATTGCGCAAGCTTCTACACGTCGGCCGCAATCTCTGCCTATCCGGGACGGGTTGAGGAGATTTGGTACGAGGGGCTGTCGGGGAAGCATAGTGCGATCAACGCCGGACTCGACGATCTGCCGACGAGATTGCGGCGCGGCACGGGCGCCGGCGCGACACTCAGAATGCTTTTCGCGCTTCACTGTTCGGAGCCTCAAAAAGCATCCTGGAACGCGGCCGCTGACCTGGTCGAGGAATATGCAACCGATCCCGACTTTCCGAGGGACAAGACCACGCTGCGCAAATGCGTGAAGCAGTTCGAGCCTGTGCTTCATTTCTGGGGCGCGCTCTGGATACGAGAGGGCGGCATTCGTGCTGATTTCGAGAACCAGGGACTGGCCGTTGATGACTTCCGGCGTTTTCTGACCACGGCCGAGATCCTTCGGCAGTGGGGACAGGCCAATCAGTCCAGGCGAGAGCCTGACAAACCATTCCTGCCCGCAGACATGTGGACGGTCCCGCAGGAACTACTGATGCTGGGATCGCCCGAAGGGCCAGAAGAGGTAAAGCTTCATGCGCTCACTCTGGACGAGGCGTTCCTCAAACCCCGCAAAAAGCCCGGCCGGCCAAGGGTTGTGTAAATCGCCAGTCATCTACTTTGTAGTTTGATTCTTCGTCATTTATCCGGGTTCGGATAGGGCCTAGGCCATTCTTCATCACGCATCTGATGAAGGAAAACGGCCATGTCGAAGCGATATCATCGCAAAACCCGCTCACCCCGCTCCGCCGTTTGCACCCAGGCCATCGAACGCCGGCTGGGTCCGCTTGAAATCCAGGATGTGGCGATCGGCGAACTGAGGCCGAACCCGCGCAACGCCAAGATCCACTCGGCGAAGCAGGTCGGGCAGATCGCGGCAAGCATCCGGGAGTTCGGGTTCTGCAACCCGATCCTGGTCGACGAGGACAGCCGGATCATTGCCGGGCATGGGCGTCTCGAGGCGGCCCGGCTGCTGCAGATGGCCAGGGTACCGGTCATTCGGCTCGCCGGGCTCAGCGCGGCGCAGAAGACGGCGCTCGCGATCGCCGACAACCGCATCGCGGAGAACGCGGGCTGGGACCCCGAACTGCTCGCCCTGGAGATCGAGAGCCTGGTCGACACCGAGATCGACCTGACGGTGACCGGCTTCGAGATGGGCGAGATCGACCTGGTTCTCCAGGTGGGGGAGGACGGCCCTGCCCTCGACGGCGACGACGAGATCCCTGAAGCGGACGCCGATGCACCGGCCGTCACCCGACCGGGCGATCTCTGGCTGATCGGCAATCATCGTCTGCTCTGCGGCGATGCCCGTGACCCGGCCGCCTATGGGCGGCTGCTCGA
>NZ_PIGG01000070.1 GCF_002924445.1 Minwuia thermotolerans | reverse complement strand
CGGCTCAAGCGGGGCGTCTTCCGCTCCGTCGCCAACCTCCAGGCCACCATCAACCGCTTCGTCACCGAGCACAACGAACAACCCAAGCCGTTCGTCTGGACCGCCGATCTCGACAGGATCATCGCCGCTGTCAGGCGCGGGCACTAAACGTTAGATTCGATCCACTAGTCTTGGGCGACTTTGCCACCAAGCCGGCCGGCTATTGAGGCGGAGCGGAGGCTGACGGCAAGCATGACATCTTGAGGGATGGAAGCTTCTGATCGGCAAGATGCGCCATTACCCGTCCAGAGCGTCTCCAGCACGCGCCCGGCCAAGATCAGGCAAGGCGCGTCGCCATCCAGTTCCCGAGCCGCCGCCGCCGCGGCGGATAGCGTGGTGTGACGCCACTCCTCTCCGAGCCGCGAGATGTCGACACCAATCGCGACCGGCAGGGTCGGGTCCGCGCCTTCGGAGATGGCCCGCGAGGCAAGATCCGCCATGCGCCCGCGTCCCATGTAGAGCGCAACGGTCGTCGAACCGCCGCTCAGCGCATGCCAGTCGATTTCCGCAGTTTCGTCATTACGGCCATGGCCGGCAGCGAACAGCACCTGACGCCCCATGCGGCGGTCGGTGAGCGTGAGGCCGAGGCTGGCCGCGGCCGCGGATGCCGCGGTGACCCCAGGCACGAACTCGAACGCGATTCCCAAGGCCCTCAGCGCGGCCGCTTCCTCCCCGCCTCGACTGAAGAAGGCCGGATCGCCGGATTTCAGACGCACGACATGTTTTCCCTCTCCGGCGAAGCGGATCATCAGACGGTTGATCTCGTCCTGCTTGCACGAGGGCCGGCCACCGCGCTTGCCAACTGGCAGCCGTTTCGCCTCCCGCCGGGCCAGTTCCAGGATCTCCGGTGCGACCAGTGCGTCGAACAGGATCACGTCGGCGTCCTGCAGAGCACGGATCGCCTTCTGCGTCAGCAGGTCCGGGTCGCCCGGACCCGCTCCCACCAGTGTGACGCGGCCGCCGGCCCCACCGCCGGTGCGTAGGGTTTCGAACTCTTCCTGCGCCGGACCGGCCGGTTGGGTGAGCGCGCAGTCGGCGAAACGCCGCCAGAACGCCCGCCGCAGGCTGGGCAGCTCGATCTCCCGCTTCACCCGGGGCCGGAGCCGGCGCGCCAGTTCCGCCCACTTCCCGAGGGCGCGCGGCAACAGCCCCTCGATCCGGCTGCGAATGCGCTGGCCCAGGACCGGCGCCGCACCATCGGTGGAAATGCCGATGACGACCGGCGATCGATTGACAATCGATCCGAACTGGACCGTGCAGAGCGCTGGCTGGTCGATCTGGTTGATCGGAACGCCCGAGGCACGGGCGTCGTCATACAGGGACTGCGCCTCGGTCTCGTCGGTCAGGTCGGCGACGATCATCGCATAGTCGGACAGCCGCATGCGGGCGCACTCGAGGTCGATCCGTCCAAGGCCATGGCGAGCGGCTAGAGCCGCCACCTCTTCTGAAAGCACCGACGCGGCAATGACGGGCTGCGCGCCGGCGGCCAGCAGCAGTTCCAGCTTCCATGCCATTGCTTCGGTGCCACCGGCGGCGAGCACGGCCCTGCCATCCAGCTTGAAGAACAGCGGCAGTACCGCGAGTTGCCCGATCCGATCCAGATTGTCAGACGGTTTCTGTCGCCACGCCATGATCCAGCATCCTCTTGATCTCGCTCAGGCAGGAACCGCAGCCGGTGCCCGCTCGGGTTCGGCGGCCGACCTCGACCATGGTCGTGGCACCGCCTTCGATGGCGGCGCGGATAGCGTTGGCGCCGATGCCGTTGCAGGCGCAGATGAGCGCGCCGGCGGCACATGACGCGCCACCCGGGCGGCCTGCCAGCAGGGCGGTGTGCCCGGCTGCGTCGGTGATCGCCCGGTCGAGGCAACCGGCCAGCCAGTTCCGCTCGACTGCGACCGGGGTGCGCGCGGCGAAGAACAGGCCCACGGGACGGTCGCCCCGGAAGATGACCAGACGATAGCTGCCGCCCCGCTCGTCGCGATACTGCAGCCGCGTCGCCTCCGGCGCCGCGGACAGACCCAGCAGCGCGGTGGCCCCGGCCTCGCCCGGTATGGCGTCGAGCCCTGCGCATTCCATGCGGAACCCGCCTTCGGTCCGCGCCAGTGCCCAGTAGGCAAGCCCCGCTGCCGCCGGACGCTCCACGCTGACCGCGAAGCCGTACCAGCCTGGCCGGAAGACCGAGAAACGGACAGTGCCGGATTTCAGCGCCGGCTGTCCGGACACCGGATCCGTGATGCTCTCGATCAGCGCGTCAACACGCGCCGCGCCGGACCATGGGCCGCTCCAGTGCATCGGCATGAACAGGCTGCCGCGACGCTGAGCATCTGTGATCAGGGCCCGGGCCACAACCCGGCCGAAAGCGTTCTCGAGCACCACCAGATCAGCCGGCTGGACATCATGGTGCCCCGCGTCTACCGGATGGATCTCGACAAATGGCTCGGCCAGGTGGCGCGAAAGGCGCGGTGCTCGACCGGTGCGCGTCATGGTGTGCCACTGGTCTCGGATGCGGCCGGTGTTCAGATGAAACGCATGGGCGGGAGATTGTCCGGCAGGCGTGGCGACGAAGCGGGCACGGCCATTGGCAGTGAAGAATCCGCCCTCCGCGAAGAAACGTTCCTGCCCGCCGTTGCCGGCATGCCGAACCGGCCATTGTACCGGCTGGAGGGCGTCGTAGCCCGCCGGTGTCAGCCCGGTCAGTCCGCTCAGATCGAAGTCGCGGCTACCGTGATTGCCATGTGCCGAAAGCGCGGCGAACTCCCGGAAGACATCCGCCGGCCCGTCGTAGTCGAAGGCCGCGCCGAAACCCATTTCCCGGGCGACGTCGCGGATGATGAGCCAGTCGGGGCGCGCCAGGCCGGGACAGGCGGAAAAGGCACGCTGGCGGCTTATACGGCGTTCCGAGTTGGTGACGGTGCCGTCCTTCTCGCCCCAGGCCGCGGCGGGCAAGAGGACATCCGCCAGCGCGGTAGTGTCGGTGTGGCGTTCCACGTCGGAAACCACGACGAAGGAACATTTTTCCAGAGCACGGCGGACTCGGTCAGCCTCCGGCAGGGACACCACGGGGTTGGTCGCCATGATCCAGACAGCCTTAATCCTGCCGTCCTCGATCGCGCGGAACAGGTCGACCGCCTTGAGTCCGGCCGTGTCGGGAACCGCCGGTGCATCCCAGAAATTCTGCACCAGCGCACGATGATCGACATCGTCCAGTTCCATGTGACAGGCGAGCTGATTGGCCAGACCGCCAACTTCCCTCCCGCCCATGGCATTGGGCTGGCCAGTGACGGAGAACGGTCCCATGCCGGGCCGCCCGATCCGTCCGGTGAACAGATGGCAGTTGATGATTGCGTTGACCCGATCGGTGCCGTCGACGGCCTGGTTGACGCCCTGGCTGTAGACCGTGACCGCCTGCTCCGTCCCTGCGAACAGTGCGTAGAATGCCGCAAGTTGGTGCTGCGATACGCCGGTCGCCGTCTCGATTGCGGCCAGGTCGTCATCCGCCGCCGCCAGCGCCGCTTCCAGACCGTCGGTGTGGCGTGCGACGAAGCCGACGTCGATGCAGCCCTCGGCGTGAAGCCAGTGCAGCAGGCCGTTGAAAAGGGCCACGTCGCCACCCGGCCGGATCCGCAGGTGCAGGTCGGCCAGTTCCGCCGTCGCCGTCCGGCGCGGATCAATGGCGACGATCTTCATTTCGGGCCGCGCCTCCCGGGCCACCAGCAGGCGCTGGAACAGGACCGGATGGCACCACGCCAGGTTCGAACCTGTAAGAACCACTAGGTCGGCTTTGTCCAGATCGTCATAGCAGCCGGGCACAGTGTCGGAACCGAAGGCCCGCCGGTGGCCGGCCACGGAGGACGCCATGCAAAGCCGCGAGTTGGTGTCGATATTCGCCGAGCCGATGAAGCCCTTCATCAGCTTGTTGGCAACGTAGTAGTCCTCGGTCAGCAGCTGGCCCGAGATGTAGAAGGCAACGGAGTCCGGCCCGTGCTCGGCGATGGTTTCGCGAAACCGCTCGGCGACCCGGCGGATGGCGGCGCGCCAGGCTACGCGCCGACCGTCCATTTCCGGGTAGAGCAGCCTGCCCTCCAGGCCCAGGGTCTCGGCCAGGGCCGCCCCCTTGGAGCAGAGGCGGCCATAGTTGGCGGGATGATCCGGATCGCCCGTCACTTCGATCCCCCCGTCGCCGCGACGGCGCACCAGCACGCCGCATCCGACCCCGCAATAGGGGCAAGTGGTGCGGACCGGCGGGAATGCGCCGCTGTCAGCCATCCGCCGGCTCCATGCCCAGACGCAGGCATTCCTGGCCGACCAGCACGCGACCGTTGGAGACCTTCGCGGAGTAGGTCGCGACCTGGCCCTCATCCGCGCCCATCGCCTCGCCGGTCTCCAGGCTGATGACCCAGTTGTGCAGCGGACAGGTGACCGCCGCGCCGTGGACGATGCCCTGGCTGAGCGGACCGGCCTTGTGCGGGCAGCGGTCATCCAGCGCAAAGACCTGATCGTCATTGGTGCGGAACAGCGCAATGCAGCCGCCAGCCACCTTCAGCACCCGGCCGCCCCGGCGCGGGATATCGTTCAGGGCGGCGATGTCGAGCCATTTCTCGGTGGTGAGTTTCATCAGGTGACGGCCTCCAGCTTCGGGCCCTCGAGGGGCGTGAACTCGTGTGAATCCCGGCCCGCCGCGCGTTCGCTCCACGGATCGGACTGGGCGAAGCGCTGGGAGAAGACGAAGCGTTCGTAAAGGTCCCGGCGGTTGTCCGCGTCCTCGACCACGGCCGCCTGGACATGGTCCATGCCGACCCGGGCCAGCCATTTGTGCATGCGGTCGAGGTAGTGCGCTTCCTGGCGATAGAGCTGCAGCAGGGCGGCGCAGTGCTCCAGCACGTCCTCTTCAGCCACCACCTTGCAGAGAAGCTGGGTCGCCTTGACCTCCATGCCGGCCGCGCCGGCAAAATGGAGTTCGAACCCGCTGTCGACGCAGACGACGCCGAAGTCCTTTACTGTCGCCTCCGCGCAGTTCCGGGGGCAGCCGGACACGGCCATCTTCACCTTGTGCGGCGTCCACGCGCCCCACAGGAAGCGCTCCATCTGGACGCCCAGCGAGACCGAGGCCTGGGTGCCGAAGCGACACCATTCATTGCCGACGCATGTCTTCACCGTGCGCAGCGCCTTACCGTAGGCGTGGCCGGAGACAAGACCGGCGGCATTCAAGTCTGCCCAGACCGCCGGCAGGTCTTCCTTCTTCACGCCCAGCAGGTCGATGCGCTGGCCGCCGGTGACCTTGACCGTCGGGATGGCGAACTTGTCGGCCACGTCGGCGATGGCGCGCAGCTCGGTCGGATTGGTGATCCCGCCCCACATGCGCGGCACGACCGAATAGGTGCCGTCCTTCTGGATATTGGCGTGAACGCGCTCGTTGATGAAGCGCGACTGCTGATCGTCGACATAGATGCCGGGCCAGGTGGCGAGCAGGTAGTAGTTCAGCGCCGGGCGGCACTTCGCGCAGCCGCAGCTCGTTTTCCACTGCAGTTCCTGCATCACCGCCGGGATCGACATCAACTCCTTGGCTGCGATCAGGCGACGCACCTCGCCATGGCCGAGATCGGTGCAGGGACACATCCCATCCGCCACCGCCCGGGCGAAGTCTCCGCCAAGGCTTAGCTCCAGCAACTGCTCCACCAGACCGGTGCAGGATCCGCATGAGGACGAGGCCTTGGTCGTGGCGCGGACGCCGTCCAGCGTGGCCTGCCCGCCCTCGATGGCCGATACGATCCGGCTCTTGCAGACGCCGTTGCAGCCGCAGATTTCCGCGTCATCCGGTAAGGCTGCAACGGCCGCCATAGGGTCCAGCGGACCAGCTCCCGCGAAGCCCTGACCGAAGATCAGGGTCTCGCGCATTTCGGAGATGTCGGTGCCGTTCTTGATATGCTGGAAGAACCAGGGCCCGTCGGCAGTGTCGCCGTAGAGAACCGCGCCGATGATGCGGTTCTCCTGCAGCACCAGCCGCTTGTAGATGGAGTGTGCGGCATCGCGCAGCACGATCTCTTCGCGGTCATCGCCCTCGGCGAGCTCGCCCGCCGAATAGAGGTCGACGCCCGTCACCTTCAGCTTGGTGGCGGTGAGCGAGCCCCGATAGGCCAGGCCGTCATCGCCCGCCAGGCCGGCGCCGACGGTTTTCGCCATCTCGTAAAGCGGCGCGACCAGGCCGTAGCACTGGCCGCGATGCTCGACGCATTCGCCGACGGCGTAGATCGCCGGGTCCGACGTGCGCATCAGGTCGTCGACCAGCAGGCCGCGATTGACCTCCAACCCGGCATCCTTCGCGAGGTCGACGTTCGGCTTGATGCCGACGGCCATGACGACAATGTCGGCCGGGATCTCGCGGCCGTCGTCCAGCCTGACGGCGCGAACGGCGCCAGCGGCGCCGGCGATCTCGTGGGTGTTGGCGCGGGTCACGACCTCGATGCCGCGGGCCTCGATCGCCTTCTGCAGCAGGTAGCCGGCGCTCTGGTCCAGCTGTCGTTCCATCAGCGTGGGCATCAGGTGCAGCACGGTCACATCCATGCCGCGCGCCTTCAGGCCGGCCGCCGCCTCCAGGCCCAGCAGGCCGCCGCCGATGACGACCGCCCGGCCGCCCTTCTCCGCCGCCGCCAGCATGGCCTCGACGTCGTCCAGATCGCGGTAGGTGAGCACGCCGTCCAGATCGTGGCCGGGCACCGGGATGATGAAGGGCTGCGAGCCGGTGGCGACGATCAACCTGTCATAGTCTGCGACCGTGCCCACGGCGGAGATGACTTTCCGCTCGTCCCGGTTGATGGCGATAACCTTCTCGCCGCGGATCAGTTCGACCCCGTTCGCCGCGTACCACGCGTCGTCGTGGATCAGGATCTCCTCGTAGGTCTTTTCGCCCGAGAGCACCGGCGAGAGCATGATCCGGTTGTAGTTCACGCGCGGCTCGGCGTTGAACACGGTCACCCGGTAACGGTCCCGCTCGCGCTCGAACAGTTCCTCCAGGACGCGGCCCGCCGCCATGCCGTTCCCGATCACGACGAGCCTTTCCCGGTTGTCGGTCTTCGTACTGTCAACCATTACGCGGCCTCCTCGACTTTCGAGCCGTTCTCCGGGTCCTTCTCTTCGCCGGCAGGCGCGGTGTTGGCGCCGCCTTCGTACTCCTCGAGGAAGGTCAGAAGCTGCTCGCGGTAGCGGTAGTAGTCGGAGTGCTCCAGAAGCGCCTTGCGGGTGCGTGGGCGCGGCAGGTCCACCTCCATGATGCGGCCGATCCGGGCGTTGGGGCCGTTGGTCATCATCACCACCCGGTCGGCCAGCAGGATTGCCTCGTCGACGTCGTGGGTGACGCAGATCGCGGTGACCTTGGTGCGCTTCCAGACATCCATCAGGACCTCCTGCAGCTCCCAACGCGTCAGGCTGTCGAGCATGCCGAAGGGCTCGTCCAGCAGCAGCAGCTTGGGGGAGAGGGCGAAGGCCCGGGCGATGCCGACGCGCTGCTTCATGCCGTTGGAAAGGTCGGCGGCGAGGCGGTCCATCGCGTCGGAGAGCCCGACGCGCGAGAGGTAGTACTCGACGATGTCGGAGCGCTCCGCGGTCGACGCCTTCGGATAGACCCGCTCGACACCGATGGAGACGTTCTCCCGCGCGGTCAGCCAGGGCATCAGGCTCGGTGCCTGGAAGACCACGGCCCGTTCCGGACCGGCGCCCGCGATCTCCCGGCCGTCGAGAATGACGCCGCCGGAGGAGATGGGGTTCAGGCCCGCGGTCATCGACAGCACCGTCGACTTGCCGCAACCCGAATGGCCGATGAGCGAGATGAACTCGCCCTTCTTCATCTTCATCTCGAAGCCGTCGACGACCGTCAGCTGCCCCGTCGGCGTCGGATAGACCTTCTTCAGGTTGACGAATTCCAGGTAACGGTCCTCGCGCGGGCTGTCGGCCGCCTCCAGCCAGGCCTCCGGCGGCCGGTCGCCGGTCTCCTCCTGGGTGATGGGGACCACGTTGGGAAGCACGAGATCGTCCTTGGCGCTGGCGCCGCGCTCCAGTCCCACCTTCATCAAGTACTGGGTGATCTCGGCTCGCAGCGTCTTGAAACCCGCATCGTGGTTCATCGCTGTGCGCTCGCGGGGGCGCGGCAGGTCCACCTTGAAGGGCGGGCCCAGCGTCGCCTTCGGTCCCGGGTTGAGCGGGACGATGCGGTCGGCAAGCAGGAGCGCCTCGTCCACGTCATTGGTGATCAAGACCACCGTGCGCCGTTCCTGCGACCAGATGCGGATGATCTCGTCCTGCAGCTTGGCGCGGGTCAGCGCATCCAGCGCCGACAGCGGCTCGTCGAGCAGCAGGATCTCCGGGCTCATGGCCAGCGCCCTGGCGACGGCCACACGCTGGCGCATGCCGCCCGAGAGCTCGGCGGGCTTGCGGTCAGTCGCGTGGTCAAGACCGACCATCTCGATATAGCGCCGCGTGCGCGCCCGCCGTTCGGCCCGGCTCTCCCGGGCGAAGACGGAATCGACGGCCAGCGCCACGTTGCCCTCGACCGACAGCCAGGGCATCAGGGAGTAGCTCTGGAAGACCACGCCCCGCTCCGGACCAGGACCGACGACCGGCGCGCCCTTCAAGCGGATCTCGCCGCCGTCGGGAGCGATCAGTCCGGCGATAGCGCTGATCAGCGTCGTCTTGCCCGAGCCGGAGAAGCCGACGACGGCGACGAACTCGCCCTCCTCGACTTCCAGGTCGATGCCGTCCAGGACCACCGTGCGCGCGGCCCCGGTGCCGTAGGACTTGGTCAGGTTCTTCAGTTCGAGAAACGCCATTGCTCCGCCCTCCTCAACGCATCGCCGAGTGGGTGAACATGGTCTGCAGCGCCAGCATCAGCCGATCCAGCAGGAAGCCAATGATGCCGATGGTGAAGACCGCGACCATGATCCGGGCCAGCGAGGACGACGAGCCGTTCTGGAACTCGTCCCAGACGAATTTCCCCAGACCCGGGTTCTGGGCCAGCATCTCGGCGGCGATCAGGACCATCCAGCCGACGCCCAGCGACAGCCGAAGGCCGGTGAAGATCAGCGGCATGGCCGCGGGCAGCACAAGCTTGAAGACCTGCTTCGACCAGGAAAGCTGGAGGACCCGGCCCACATTCATCAGGTCCCGGTCGATCGACGCGACCCCGTGGGCGGTATTGATCAGGGTCGGCCAGAGCGAACAGAGCGTCACGGTGATGGCCGAGATGACGAAGGACTTCGGGAACATGTCGCTGTTGCCGACGTAGACCGCGGAGACGACCATGGTCACGATCGGCAGCCAGGCCAGTGGCGAGACAGGCTTGAAGATCTGGATCAGCGGATTGACGCCGGCGTTCACCGCCCTCGAGAGGCCGCAGACGATGCCGAGGGGCACCGCCACCAGGGTCGCCAGCAGGAAGCCGAAGCCCACCGTCACCAGGCTGGTCCAGATCTGGTCCAGATAGGTCGGCGCGCCGGTGTAGTCGCGCCACTTGATGCGCTCCTCCTTGCCCTCGGCGGCCCATCGCGCATTGCGGTCCTCCTGGCGCTGCATGAAGGCCTCTCCCTTCTCGCGTTCGCGCACGTGATCGGCGTAGAGCACCTCGACTTGCTCCCAGACCTCGGCCGGGCCCGGCACGGCGCCGAGCGATGTGTTGACCAGCGGCGCCGTCTGCGCCCAGGCGAAGAGGAACAGCAGCACGCCTAGCAGAGGCAGGCCGAGGCCGCGGCCGAACTCCCTGAGCTGGTGACCGGCGGGCTCGCCTGCCGCGATCTTCAGTAGCGGGGTGACCCAGCCCAGGGCCAGCATGTTGAGGTAGGCATCGGCGCGGCCGATCCAGGTGAACAGCCGCTCGGTGCGGCGTCGGCGCGCCTCGTTGGCGGCATTATCGATCTCGCTGACTGTACTCATCTTGGGAACTCTCTCTGCTGTCCGGTTGGATCGGCTGGCCAGGGCGCAGGCGGCCCCTTGGGGACCGCCCGCCATCTTCACCGGCCGCTGGCTCAGCCGCCGACGACGCTATTGCCCTTCACCTGCTCCGCCCCCTTCAGGCCGATCGGGAACTGCTTCAGGTAGTCGTTGGGCGCGCGGCCATCGAAGGTGACGCCGTCAATGAACTCGGCCTGCGGCGCGCGGTAGCCGTCGGTGTCCCAGGGGAAGTCGGACTCGTCGACATGGCCTTCCTCGACCAGCATCCGCGCAGCTTCCAGGTAAATGTCGGGGCGGTAGACCTTGCGGGCGACCTCGTCATACCAGCCGTCCGGCTTGCCCTCGGTGATCTGGCCCCAGCGGCGCATCTGGGTCAGGTACCAGACGGCGTCGGAGTAGAACGGGTAGGTCGCGTAATAGCGGTAGAAAACGTTGAAGTCCGGCACTGGCCGCTTGTCGCCCTTCTCGTATTCGAAGGTGCCGGTCATGGAGTTGGCGATGACCTCGTAGTCCGCACCGACATACTCGGAGCGCGAAAGGATCTCGACGGCCTCGGGGCGGTTCGCGTTGTCGTTCTCGTCCAGCCACCTGGCGGCGCGGATCAGCGCCTTGGTCAGGGCCAGCGTGGTCTTCGGGTATTCCTCGGCGAACTCGGCGGTAATGCCGAAGACCTTTTCTGGATTGTTTTTCCAGATCTCGTAGTCTGTGATCACCGGCACGCCGATGCCCTTGAACACGGCCTGCTGGTTCCATGGCTCGCCGACGCAGTAGCCGTGGATCGTGCCCGCCTCCAGGGTCGAGGGCATCTGCGGCGGCGGGGTCACCGACAGCAGCACGTCGGCCTGGATCTGGCCGGAGATGTTGTCGGCGGCGTAGTAGCCCGGGTGTAGCCCACCGGCAGCAAGCCAATAGCGGAGCTCGTAATTGTGGGTCGAGACGGGGAAGACCATGCCCATCTTGAATGACTTCCCCTGCTGGCGGTAGTTGTCGACGACCGGCTTCAGGTAGTCGGCCTTGATCGGATGCACCGGCTTGCCGTCATCGCGTAACGGCACGTGTTTCTTCATTTCCGCCCAAACTTCGTTGGAAACGGTGATGCCGTTGCCGTTCAGGTCCATGGAGAAGGGCGTGATGATGTGCGCCTCGGTGCCAAAGCCGATTGTTGCGGCCAGCGGCTGGCCCGCCAACATGTGGGCACCGTCCAGTTCGCCGGTGATCACCCGGTCCAGCAGGACCTTCCAGTTGGCCTGCGGCTCCAGGGTGACGAAGAGCCCCTCTTCCTCGAAATAGCCCTTCTCGTAGGCGATCGCGAGCGGCGCCATGTCGGTCAGCTTGATGAATCCGAAGGTCAGTTCGTCCTTCTCGACGTCCAGCCATTCCGCGTTCGTCGCGGCCGGCAGGCCCGCCATAGCGATGGCCGCCACCGCGAGTGCGCTCCGGCGCAGCCTCTCCAGCAAGGAATTAGCCATGTTTCTGCACTCCCAAGTCCTGTCCGGTCCGTCTGCCGGGCAGCCCGCCCGGCCTTAACCGGGCACAAAAAAAGCCGCCCACCCGTCCACCTTCCGAGTTCGGAAGCGCGTTCAGGTGGCAGCTTCGCCACGTACGGCCCTGCAATGGACCGCTATGTTCGGTGACGCCTCCGTTGGCGTCGCTCCCTTTGATGCAACCGCGATGCCAAACACGCGAACTCAGAAACCATCGCGATTTCAGAGAGTTGGCCGCGCGATCAAGATCGGAAGATCGTCAGACATGCACACCGTTTGTGCAACGCAGCACGTTTCCGTGCACAGACCCAGATCAGTTGGCGGGCATGCCAAGCTGCTTCAGATAGCCGGGAATATCGTCGGGATCGAACGCGACACCGTCGATGAAGGAACCGCCGCGTGGCGGTTCCGGCCGAGTCGATATGCCGACAGGAGCGCCGAGCAGATCGGGACGGTAGGCGGCCCGCGCCACGGCAGCCCCGTCTTCGGAATAGATCGTCTGTCTCCAGCGCACCATCTGGCTGTAGATCCAGAGCGCGCCCTCCGGATCCGGCAGGTTCAACCCACCCCCGCCGACCCGGAGAAAGTCGGGTGCAAGGCGCATCGTACCATCGGGATGGACGATCAACTCGCCTGTCAATGCCCGGCGAAGGATACGGCGCGGCGCGGCGACATTGCGGTGACGCGCCAGAAGGTCGATCAGGTTGTCGAGATTGCCGGGATCGACACACCAGTCGGCAGCCCGTTTCAGCGCCCGGAGCAGCCGCCCTAGCACGTCTGGGTGCTGCCGCGCCCAGCTCTCCTGCACCCCCAACACCTTCTCCGGTGCGTCCGGCCATATGTCGCCGCCCAGCGCGACGATCGCCGCAATGCCGGCGTCCACGGCGAGGCTCGCCCAGGGCTCGCCTACGCAGAAACCGTCGACCTGTCCGTTGCGGATGCTCTCCACCATCATCGGCGGCGGAATCACGACCAGGCGGACGTCCTCGTCTGGGTCGACGCCGGCAGAGGACAGCCAATATCGCAGTTCGTAATTATGGCTCGAAAACGGGAAGACCATGGCGAGAACGAGCTGCCGCTCCCCGCGGGCGGCGCGATCTCGGATCACCTGCGCAAGCGCCCGGCCCGCGGCCATCGGATCGCCACGCCAGTCCTCGCCCGTCGCCGACAGGTGATCGAACAGACCGCGCGCTAGCGCGATTGCGTTGCCGCCCTTGCCGAAGGCAAATGGGGCGATGATCGGCACTGTTACATGGGTGACGCCGAGGCTGGAGGCGATCGGCATCCCGGCCAGCATCTGGGCAACGTCCAGATGACCGATGTTAATGCGGTCGCGGACATTGGCCCAGGACGCCTGCCGGACAAGCTCAAGGCGAATACCGTGTTCGGCGGCGAAGCCGCGCTCGGCAGCGGCGATCAGCGGCGCGCTGTCCGCGAGCTGCATGAATCCCGCACGGACCACATTCTCGGAACCGCTGCCGGATTCGGCCATCCGGCAGGGAATGTTGTATTTCTCGCGCATCGTTCGGTTCCTCAGCCTGGTGCCGCTGGCCCGGGAGCCGGCGCGTCTGGGTGTCGCTCGAAGCGCGGCGTTGCGCATCGCGGGACGGGAGGTCGCCGTTGATCTCCCCGGAACGGACGCATCAGCCCAGCAGTTCCGACGCCGTGATCACGGAACGTGCGATCTCGGCGATTTTCTTCTTCTCGTTCATAGCCGTCTTCCGCAGCAGCGCGTAGGCAGCAGGCTCGTCGATCTTCTTCGTCCGCATCAGAATTCCCTTGGCGCGGTCGATGACCTTTCGGTCCTCCAGCGCGCCGCGCGTCTTCTCCAGTTCGTCGCGAAGCCTGGAGAAAGCGTTGAAACGGCTGATGGTCATGTCGAGGATCGGCCTGACCCGGGATTTCACCAGCCCGTCGACGATATACGCCGAAACCCCGGCCTCGACGGCCTGGTCGATCATCAATTTGTCCGAATGGTCGACGAACATCGCGATTGGCCGGCGGACATCTCGGCTGACCTGGAACATCTGCTCCAGCACGTCGCGGCTGTGGTCCTCCAGGTCGATGAGGATCACATCGGGATCGATGGCGAATATGCGCGACAGCAGATCGGAGGTGCTGGAGATCAGCGTGATCTCCACCTCGCCCGCCTCTTCCAGGCCGTCCACCAGAATGGCCGCCCGGATGGGGTTCTGGTCGATGACCGCGACTTTCAGCGTTTCGTTCGCCATTGCGGAAAAAGAATGGTGCGTTGCACAAATTGCAGTCAAGTGCTTTCGGTGACCGAATAGTGATCAGGTGCTCAGCGACAGGAGGAATCCGCCCGCAACACCTGAACCTTGTCGGCGGATGCGGGCCGAAAGCGATGTCGTCTCACTTCGTGAGCTTGCCAAGCGCGAACGGCTCGATAGCAGTGACGTCCGCAGGGCGCTCAACCTCGCCTACCGGGCACCGCGCATCGTCGAGGCCGTCCTCGACGGGCGGCAGCCTGCGGAGCATTCCCGACGTGGCGGTCCGGTTTGACCCGAGAAGGTCGGTGACGCCAGCGACACGCTGACGCTGGTACTCGAGGCGTCTGTCCTGGGCCGACCTGCTGGTCCTCGCCGGCACCGTCGCCATCGACGACATGGGCGGGCCGGTCTTCGGCTTCGCGGGCGGCCGCAAGGACGTCTACGAGCCCGAACACACTTATTGGGGCACCGAGGAGCAATGGGTCGGCGACGGCGCCCAGGCCCGCATGGGCGAGGATGCCGGCAAGGCGCTCGAGAACCCGCTGGCCGCGGTGCAGATGGGCCTCATCTACGTCAACCCGAAGGGGCCGGCGGCAGTCCCGACCCGCTGGCATCGGCGAAGGAAATCCGCGAGACCTTTTCTCGCATGGCGATGAGCGACGAGGAGACCGTCGCCCTGACCGCCGGCGGCCACACCTTCGGCAAGTGCCACGGCGCTGGCGATGCTTCGAAGGTCGGCGCCACCCCGGAGGGCGCCGACGTCGCCCAGCAGGGCCGCGGCTGGACCTGCGGGCACGAAAGCGGCATGGGCGATCACACCATCACCAGCGGCCTGGAAGGCGCCTGGACCCCGACGCCCATCCAGTGGAGCATGAACTATTTCCGCGTGCTCTTCGAATACGGCTACGACCTGGTCAAGAGCCCGGCCGGCGCGCGGCAATGGCAGCCGAAGAACCAGAAGGAGGAGGACAAGGCGCCCGGGGCGCACCGTCCCGACCGCCGCCTGCCGACCATGATGACCACCGCCGACATGGCGCTGAAGGAAGATCCGGGCTTCCGCGAGATTTCCCAGCGCTTCTACAACAACCCCGACGAATTCGCCGATGCCTTCGCGCGCGCCTGGTACAAGCTGACCCACCGCGACATGGGGCCGAAGGTCCGCTACCTGGGCCCGGACGTGCCGAGTGAGGACATGATCTGGCAGGATCCCCTGCCCCAGGCCGATCACACCCCGATCGACGACGGCGACGCCGCCCGCCTGAAGGAGACGATCCTGGGCTCCGGCCATTCGGTCTCCGAGCTGGTCAAGGCGGGCTGGGCCCTCGGCCTCCATTTACCGCCGCTCCGACCATCGCGGCGGCGCCAACGGGGCCCGCATCCGCTTTGCGCCGCAGCGGACCTGGCATGTCAACAACCGCGCCGACCTGCTCGGCCTGACAGCGCCGGAGATGACGGTGCTGGTCGGCGGCTTGCGCGTCCTTGGCGCCAACGCCGGCAACACGATGCACGGCGTGCTTACCGATCGGATGGGCCAGCTCACCAACGACTTCTTCGTCAACCTGCTCGACATGGGCACTGCCTGGAAGCAGGTCGATGACGAAAGCGACGAGGTCTTCGTCGGCACGCAGCGCGAGAGCGGCGAGGAGAAATGGACGGCGACGCGGACCGACCTCGCGTTCGGCGCCAATTCGCAGCTACGGGCCCTGTGCGAAGTCTATGCCGGGGCCGATGCCGGGCCGATGTTCGTGGAGCATTTCGTCAAGGCATGGACCAAGGTCATGGACGCCGACCGCTTCGACCTGCGCTACGCGAAGTACCACAAGGCGGCCTGACACCATCTGGCATCGTAGGGACCCGGCGGCGACGCCGGGTCCCTCTTCAAAAAGCGCCGCAACGCAGGAATTGCCGATTGGCGGCAGATCGCAGCGTGAAACCAGGCGCCTTCAGCGACCGCGGCGGCCCATCAAATTTGGTCTGACAACGCCGGTGATTTGGCCACCAAGCCCTGCGATGTGAAGGCGTTTACGAACGCTTGCGACGCCTTCGTTCGGATCGTTCGGCAGGCCTGTTTCACCGCCGAGGCAGGCTGAAATGTGCGGTCCGGGGCTCGCGGAAACCGGTCGCGAGTTGTCAGCCGCCCGCAGCGGCGGAACTGCCGCTCGCGCGTTGGCTTCCCGTATCTGAGCGAAACAGCGGCTCAGCTCATCGTCCCGGCTTTCGTTCAGTTCGCAGCAAGGTTGGGACTGCCATCTCGTCAAGTTCCGAGCGCTGGAGGGGCCTTAAGCGATGGCAAACAGACATATAGACACGAACATTATCGAAATCGGGCGAAGCCTGAAACGCATCGCGGTCATCTGCGGTATCGGCATGCTGGGACTGACGGCGTGCACGTCGATCGACCCCTACACGCGGGAGAAGAAGATCAGCAATACCACCTGGGGCGCCGGGATCGGAGCACTGGCCGGCGCAACGGTCGGAGCGCTGAGCGGGGACGAGTCGAAGGAACGGCGCAAGCGGGCATTGATCGGCGCTGGTCTGGGCGCTGTGGCCGGCGGGGGTGTCGGCTACTACATGGACCGGCAGGAGGCCAAGCTTCGCGAGACGCTTCAGGGCACCGGCGTCAGCGTGACCCGGGTGGAGAACGAAATCATTCTGAACATGCCGGGCAACATCACATTTGCCACGGATAGTGCCGATATCAACGCCGGCTTCTACGATGTGCTTCAGTCGGTTGTGCTCGTGGTTCGGGAATTCAGGAAGACCCTGATCGTCGTCGAGGGTCACACCGACAGCACCGGACCCGATGCCTACAACCAGGACCTCTCGGAAAGACGCGCCGACAGCGTGGCCAGGTTCCTGATATCGTCTGACGTGGACAGCCGCCGCATCATCGCAGGCGGGTTCGGGGAAACCCGGCCTGTTGCGCCGAATTCGACGATCGGGGGGCGTGCGCAGAACCGTCGCGTGGAAATCACCTTGTCTCCGTTGACCCATTAAGCGGCGCCTCACATGGCCCGAAGGCGCTGACGGGGGATACCCTTGAGGGTCTTCAGCCGCCTGGCGAAGTTGCAGGCCGATTCCGTCGGCGGGGTGCCGTCCGGCCACCGTTCCCGCTACTGCGTCAGGCCCCAGAAATGAGCTATGTGGCGGGTCGACGAAATGCCGACCTCCAGCATGCACTTGCCTTCTTCGCCGAGGCCTTCGTCGCCCCCGGCTCTGATCGGCGTGCCGTGGCCCATGCTGCCGATGAGGAACTCCTCGATGACCTCCCGCCCGCCTGCGTTGCGCCAGACCCGCCGGGGAAAGCCGTCGACCGTTGCAATCTGGGTCGGCATGCCTTCGACCTTGTGGATCTTCTGCCACTGCCGGACGATCGAATCGGCGTTGGAACTGTCGACGACCATGTCGCTGTCGCCATGCCAGACCGAGATCGTCGGCCAGTGGCCGGTGGATTTCGAGGCCCCGCGCACAAGGGCGTCGAGTTCCAGGTCCGAGGGGCCGCCATAGCCCTTCATGCGAAAGATCGCCTCCATCAGGGTGTCCGCGCTGCGGTAGGGCAACCCGGCGATGATCGCGCCGCCTGCGAACACCTCCGGGTAGGTCGCCAGCATCACCGAGGTCATGGCGCCGCCCGAGGACAGCCCCGTTATGAAGACGCGCGACGGGTCGATGGCATGATCGTCGACGACCTGCCCGATCATCTGGCGAATGGAGAGCGGTTCGCCACAGCCGCGGCGGCTATCGCTCCGCCTGAACCAGTTGAAGCCGCCCAGGGCGTTGTTGGCCCGTTTCTGCTCCGGAAACAGGAGCGCCACCCCGCACTCATCCCTGGGCGGGCTGACGCCCGCTGAGTGCCGGTCGCTCCCGCAACAGATCGGCTCTGCGACCGGCACTCTCGCAAACCACCGACCCATCAGCTATCAAACGGAAGGACTCTCGTTCTGAACGAGGGAGCCAAGGGGCTCAGACCACGGGATGGAAAGGCGTTGATTGCCGAAGCCGACTCCGGCGGTAACCTGCTCAACGTTGTCGCATTGCTGCTTGCGGCAGCCTGTGCCGTGGGATTCTTCTGGTTCTTGCGGAAAAACATGCTGTTTGGCCTCGCCTTCGCTCTCGCGGGAGCGGCCGTGCTGGCTGCGCCGGTCGTACTCGACTTGCGGTCCACCCGGTCCGACCGGCCGTTCATGCTCGTCATCGCCAACGACCGGATTTCCGAAACAGGCTTCCTGACACGGGAAGCCTTCAAAGGGGGCCGATATCACAGTCCCGACAACCGTACCTACCGCCTCGAACGCGAACCTGAATGGCCGTCGGCCGCGACATTGATCGTGAATGACAGTCCCCGATTGCTCACTGTCCGACGTTTTCTGTACCTCGCCCGTCCGTCGCAATACGCCGATTCCCCCTTGATGGCGGTGGTTTTCCCAGGCGGCCAGGCGGTCATCCGTGGTTATCCCTACGCCATGCAGAACGAGGGTACGGCACCCCCGGAGACCCTGAAATCATCGCAGTTGGGCGAGAGCATCGACATCGTCTATCGAACACTCGAGCCCTACGATCCCGCCATTCACGGCACGCCATCCGAGCTGACGTCGGCAGTGCAGCCCTGATTGTTCCCCGTCATCGCCCGGAAAGGGGCTACCGGAAACGCTGCCATCGCGGCATCAGTTGCGTCCTCTCGTCCTGCGGAGTGGCGAACGGATCGAACTGGCGGGTCGCGGGTTGGCGGGGCATGGACATTTCTCCGTGTCCGTCGTCAGATAAAATAGGCGTCCCGACGTGATGTCCGTTAGGAAATCACATCAAAATGGCCCAAAGGCGCTGACGGGGGACAACCGGCGTGCGCGGAGGCGAATTTCCGCAGCGTGGCGCGAGTGGTTAAAAACCGGATCGGCAGGCCCTGACGATTTTCAGTTGAATGCTTCTTCCGGTATCGTTATGATTATTCGTTAACCTTAGAAGAGTGCGAGATATGCGCAAACTAGGACGGATCAAAATTGTTACTGGAGCACTTGCAATTGCACTTGCAATGTTCGGCTTCATGTTAACGAATGGTGCAATCGGTGAGCCGAATGAGGGGCCCAAGGAGCCTGATAAACAGGACAGCAGCGGGCCACTCTCTGTCAAGATTGGCCTCTGACACAAAACTGGCTTGAAATTACCGATTCTCATAGCGGTCCTGTTTGTGGCCGCAACGGGATGTATTTTTTCGGCCGCCTTAAACGCTTCGAGCGTTTCTTTGAAGCCTGACGGTGTGGCAATCGTCTATTATGCCAACGACACGCTTTCGACTATCGAAAGTGAGCCCAATTATCGTCGACTTTTCACCCTTCTCGATAGGTCGAACAGCGAATTTGCGAAAGACCTACGCCGGGCACTGAAAAACGACCTCGACTACTTCCCGAACGCGGTGCGCCGCGAAATCGCAACGCTGCAAGCCTTCGCGCGATTACATGACGTGCCGCTCGCAGTTTTCACCAACGGAACTGCGCGGCGTGGCGTATTCAGGTTAACCGACGGTCTCCGAGGCACACGTGAGCAATCTTTCAATGTGTCGCTCACTGAGGATGATCCCGTCTTTGGAGCCGCGCCGCTGGCGCGTGCCGTAAATCTCAGAGCGGCACTGGAGACTGTCGGGTCGATGGCCCTTTTTTCCGGCCGACCGCTGATCCTCGTGACGAAATCCCATGGCACCCAGGATCTTGCCATGATGCCGAGGGTTAGTGTCGACTACACGAAAGTGCCGGAAGCTGAGTTTCTTAGGCTGCTTTCACCCGAGGCGCCCGATGACGCCGTCGCCCCGGACTGGGCGACAATGCAAGGCATTAGTAAAAGCGACTACTGGGAGGCGATCGAAGCCGCCTCAAATTTGCATGATCTCGACATCGCAGTCGTGTTTAGGGATGCTTGCGCAAGCGGGCTGTCTGGCTTTGGCGAGCTGGTCGAATATCCTGCATCGGTCCGCCTGTTGGCGCATAGTGGGGCGAGTCCGATCTACTTCGATCAAGTTGATTATGCTGGTGTCTTCGCACCGATGAGTCCGAGTTCCGATGTCCTCGCAACGCTCCGCATTCGATTCCCGGAATACGGGATCGAGGTTCATGATCGAAACGAAGCTTGGTCCCAAGTACTCCGCATGCAGGCTGAACGGTACTTCCCCCTCGCACTTTTCTTGCCGTTTATTTTCTGGTGCATATGGGTTTTCAACCCCGTCGGCGGGACGAAGCGGGGGCGTTAGCGGGTTCTCTATCCGAAAACTAACGGCAAGCGGGCAAATGCACGTCGCGCATCGGAGCGCTCGCAGCGACAAACCTGTCCGGACTACCGGGAGGCAGTTCGGGATTGAGCCGAATACGGGATCCATTTAACTCGAAAGCCGGAAGCGCTGGTGACCTCGACCCCGGTGACGCCCCGAGACGTGCGAGTTCGAGAAGGCGGACGAGACCGTCTTCTCCGTCGTAGGCGAGAAAGCGACCAACAGAATCAATACTGAAAGGGCCTCGAACGCCGACGGAAGCCGACAGAATGGCTTCGCGCTCCCAGGCGTCTGTTCGCCAAACTGTTGTTGATCGGGTCTCGTCGCCGACGAATAAGCGGTCTCCTGACGGGGTGAATTTCAGGCGGCTGACATTGCTCGGTGCCTTGACATTCAGCGTGACTGGATTTCCTGTGCGCCAGTCGACGGCATAGATCGATTTGGAGAGCCCTCCCGCAAAAAGTCTCGCAGTGCCGGGCTGAAATGCCACTTGCCAAATCGGGCCGCCATCACCCAGCCGCCAAGCGCCATTCGCAGCGCCGGTGCCGGCGTCCCAGACACGAACCTGGCCATCTTCGCCGGCTGATGCCACGACCGATCCGGTACTGTCAGTAGCAAGGTCCCAAACCCGTCCCTTATGGCCCTTCAGGTCGTCATGGCGCCGCCAGCCATCGGTCGACCAGCGACCGATATCCTTATCAAGGGCGGCGAGGAGATATCGACCGTCAAGTGTGAACAGCAGATTTCGGACATTGCGCTTTGCGATATCGAGTGAACCTGCCGGTGCACAATCGATCGTGTGCCAGAGTCGGATCTGGTTCGATTCTGCCCCGTCTTCATTTCCGGCAGTGGCGAACAGAGTTCCGTCCGGATGTATCGCGAGGGCCCAGATCCAGCCGGCATGAGGTCCGGTGCTACATTGCTGACGGAACCAGCCACGATCGTCGCGTAAAAAGACTTTGGCTGCAGCGTCTCTGCCACCCACCGCGAGGAGGTCGCCCTTCTTGTCAAAATCCGCAGTCAGCGCTTCGAACTGGTCACCCTGCACAGATTCAAAGATGGGTAACGGCGTACGACCCGGTGACATCCGGACGGTACCATCGTAGCTCGCGGTGGCCCGGGTGCCATCCTCGCTGATAGCAAGCTGCCGAACCCAATGCTCGTGGATGTCAGCACTAACGACAAACCGTCCGGTCTCGGTATTCCAGAAGTTGATGTTTCCGCTCCAGGAGGAGGTCGCCAGCCACATCCCATCAGGCGTAAAAACGATGTTCCAGGAACGCTCTTGTGGACCGTGTAAGATTTGTGTCGATGCATCTTTTGTCAGTGGCAACAACAGCACTTCGCCGCCAACACCAATGGCTGCCAGACGCTCGCTTCGGGGATCGAACGAAATACTCACGATGCCGTTGATTTGTGTCTCAACTCGCCGGATAAGCTTCCAGTCCGACGTTCGTCTTAAGTAGATTGCCCCAGACTGATCGGCGTAGCCGAGCCAGTTGCCGTCGGGACTGAAGCGCACCGTCTGGCCGTAGCCACTGAGTTGATCGAAGACTTCAACGGATTTCGCTGATTCGGCGTTCCAGACGCGGACGGAGCGGTCGAGACTGGCCGAAGCAAGTATCGGGCGGCTGGGATGAAATGCGACGTCGCGTACTGGGGCCTCATGGCCACAGAGCCGCGCCGCTTCGTCCGTCCCTGCGGTCCATAGCCCGACAGTTGAATCGGAACTGGCAGAGGCGAGCCAACGGCCATCCGGCGAAAAATCTATGGCACCGATAAATCTGTCGTGACCAGAAATCCTCGCCTTCAGGATGTCCCGGGTCGGATCAAAAACCCGGACCTCAACATCCTCTGTTGCGACGGCAAGCGTCTGCCGGTCCGCTCCCCAGGCGATGGACGTTGCCCCTGTGCCGATTTGCAGGACACGTTCATCGACCATTGTCGCCGGCCCGGTAATCCGGTGAATGGCACGCGCCCTCAGGTAGGAGTCACTACCCGGGGCCAAAGGCGATCCCGATGCACTTCGGCCGGCCATCGGGAGTTCGCCCAAAGCAAGTGCGCTGGTGATGTGGGCGCGCGTTGGTCGCTCTGCAACAAGCAGTGCCTCAGCTTCGGTCAACAATGCCAGGCCAAGATTGCGATCCGACAAACGACGGCTTTCTTCGGCCGCCTGCCACTGAAACAGTGCGATGACCGACAGCGCGGCAAAGACGACGCCGGCGGAAATTCCGCCAAAGGTCAGCGCGTTGCGTAGCCTGTTCCGCTTACGCTGTGCGCGGTCGGCGGCTTCCGCGCTCGCCTCGATGAAGGCGCGTTCGTCGACCCCGAGGGAATCTCCGAACTCGGCATTCCACACTCGCGCGCGGTCTAGCATAAGACCGTGGAGAAGGGCCGCCGGCTTGTCTTCGGCGTCAGCGATTTTCCAGTCAGACATGGCCTGCACAATTCGTTCGCGCCCAAGCAGGAATTCCTGTTCCTGCTCAATCCAACCACGTAGCAGCGGCCATTTGCGAAGAACTGCCTCGTGTGTGACCTCAATCCAGTCAGCATTATCTTCACGTCGAACAGTCAGGACCCGTGCCTTGATTAGTCGTTCGAGCGCTGGGCGCGACTGGGCAGGCAGGCTCTCGAGCCGGGCGGCGCGGCGGACAAAATTACCGTCCTGATCAATCCGGACGAGGTTCGGCACAAAGGCACGCCGCAGCGCATCGAGGTCGATTTCGCTCAACCTGGCATCTGCGACAGCTGTGTCCGCAGCTTCGCGCACCGCATTCTCAATCGGGGTAAGGCCGCGCGCGCGGTCACCCAACGCTTCGTATGCTGCAAGCGTCAACGTTGTCACCGACCCCAGTTGCTCGTGCAGGGTTCTAAGGCTGAAGGCGAGCAGAGGCAGGGCGTCGGGAGACTGAGCGTCACGCATTGCGGCCGCGATCAAAGCGTCTTCGACTTCCAATCCCGCCACTAGCGCGGGCCCCCGAATGATCTCGCCAACTTTTTCGATCGGCAACGGCTTCAAAGACAGCTCCTCGTCTAGGGAGCCAATGGCCGGTGAAGCCTGCCACTGATCGAGAAAGTCGGAGCGCATCGCCATGAGGAAGATGATCGGGAGATCCGCCGACGAAACTTCTGTCAGCAGCTCCAGGAACGCTTCACGCTCGCGTTCGTCCGCGACTGTGAACAGTTCCTCGACAGGATCTACGATGACAAGCAGATGCGCCGCCGGCGCCCGTCGTTTGTGCCGCACCTCCTCTACAAGATCGTCGAAGAATTCTTCCGTACCAACTTCCTGCAATCGGTCGCGCAGCAGTCGCGAACGCTCCCCGTCGCTCAACTCGACCGCGATCTGGCGGATCAGGTTCCTGACCGGTCTTGTTTCAGGTCGAACCGGGCCCAGCAATATCCAGTTGGAGGAATCCCGGCGCAGGCGTGGGATAACCCCGGCATGGAGGACGGAAGACTTGCCTGCGCCCGACGCAGCGAGGAGCAACTGGATGCGCGGGCCGCCCTGTGCGCGGCGCGCATTCAACCGTTCGATGATCCGACGGATGTCGTCATCACGTCCGAAGAAGATGGCCGCATCTTCTTCCGCAAAGGACAGCATGCCAGGGAAAGGTGAGCGCGTTCCGTCCCACTGGAAACCACCTTGCGTGTTCAACGCGACTTCCGTCAGCGAGCGCCTCAGGCGTTCAAACCCGCCCTCGAATTCATGTGTGATGTCAATGCTCTGGATGTCCGAAGCGAAGAACTGATCGCCGATCGGCGAAAATATGACCGGAAAAATTGACTTTCCCAAAGCACGAGCTTGGGTGAACTCGGCAAAACACCAATTGCTCGCCAGCCAGTTGGGCGTCAGCACCAGGACAATCGCCTGAGCGCGCTGGATTTCACTGTAGAGCCTTCGTTCCCAATTTTCGCCGGGCCAGACGCCTTCACCTTCATCGAAATCAAGAAAAATATTGTCGAAGCCAGCCTTGGCCAGCTCGTTCTTAAGCCGCTCGGCGACCTCACCGTCCTTGCTCGAATGACTGATGAAGACTCGGGCCAACCGAAGGCCCTCCCATTCCGGATCTATGCCCAATCTGCCTATAGGCATCGCGAAGTGATTAGCTTAGCCAACCGGATGGTAGTACGCCAACGTTGGGCATTGTCATGTGTGGACGTATATGGACCCCGCCTGATTGCAACGATTTGGTTGGCTCTGGATCGGAGATCGCAATTGCGGACGTATATCCGGCTTCGTTGAGCGGCCCGAACATTCGTCGCCGCGAGCCCCGATGGATTTCCGCGTGCTTCCTCCTCAATGCCCCCGAGACATCGGCCCCTGCCGTGCCGGTCCACACATCAGGTTCTGGAAGCGATGGGAGCGACCCTTTCACCATCCCCAGCCAGGTTGCTGCAATATTCCGTCGATGGCCTTCCGCTTATGGCTGAAGCGCCGCCGGTTCAGCCTGCGACCGCGGCTCGTAGCGGTCGATATTCGGCATCATGCGCCAGGACCGACCAGACGATCCGGGCGTTCTTGTTGGCGAGCGCAACAGCGACGACATTCGGGTGCCGCCGTT